>JAPOPM010000144.1 GCA_026712905.1 Deltaproteobacteria bacterium | reverse complement strand
ATTGCCGACGAGTTGGTGGAATCAACCGCTGAGGTGCTAGTCACATTGGGCGATGATCCCCTTAAGTGGTTTGGGACGGCGTTCGGTACCAAGGCTTCACTCGAAGCGTACGGGAAGGCCTCGCAGTCCTACGGCCTGCTGCACGATCTCGTCATCAAGGGTCGTGCCCTAAAGCTGTTGCCGCTCGTCCACCCAAGGCAAGCCGCTGGGTTGGGGCACCACGATCCGGAATGGAAAGCTCTTCACAAGAATTGGGTACGGCAAGTGGCTCCCGTGGTGCGCACGAGCCTCTGAATGGCATGCGTAGACGTGGCGTGACTTGAAATCACGCTGGCAGAAATTGAGGGAATGATGGTTGGGGGGTCTACTTCTGGATCGGAAGCGTCAGGTACATGCGAGCGATTGTTCATCGGTTGGGATGTCGGTGGTTGGCACTGCGATACGAATCGGAACAGCCGGGACGCCCTTCTTGTGCTTGATGCGGACAATAGACCAGTCGGTTGCCCTTGGCGTGGTAATCTCCGAAAGGCCATCAACGACAACAGCACGGCTTCCGAATTTGTTTCCGCAATTCTGAAGTTCTGCGGGATCGACCGCACTACTGGCGCTGTGCTGGCCACATTGGCCATCGACGCACCTCTTGGCTTCCCGCACGTACTGACACGCCTGATCGCAAGTAACGAGACGGTTGAGCCCTCTGAATGTTTTGCAGACAATCCGTACCTCTTCCGCCTCACAGAGCGTCGGCTGGTTGCCAAAGATGTCCGTCCGCTGTCGTCCTTACAGCACATGATTGGGAGCCAGACAACCAAGGCCATGCACGTCGTGGCAAAGTATTGTCCACACCGAACACGGGTGGGGGTATGGTCGGACAATGAGTGCCTTCAGGCAATCGAGACCTACCCTAGGCTATGTCGTTCGCGTGCACGTGATGCACTTGAAGCTTTTGAAGCGGGGATGAAGACGTGCATCGGCAAACACTCTGATATACGGGATGCTTGCGTATGTGCCTGGGTCGCACGGAAGTTCGTCCTGTCCCCAGAGGATCTGGAGCCCCCCGTTTGCGAGGCACCGCCCTCAGAGGGTTGGATCTGGGCGCCTACCCCTCAAGGCTAGGTCGAATAGAAACTGTGACGGCCGAACCGTTACCGAACACCGGGCCGCAACAATTGTTCGGTCATGCGGCGGCCTTTCCCGCCCGCTTGGTCACTTGGGCGTGGCGTCGCGCAGCCGCCGCAATGCATCGGTTCCCCGCAAAGCATCGGCCCGTAATCTCTTCGCCTGGACGGCCTGGTAGATTCGCGCAAAGTCGAACGCGGTGTCACCGCTGTCGGTCCGTGCGGCAGCGCTCGCGCCGGAGTCGAGAAGGGCGACTATCAATTCTGCTCGACCGTAGCCCGCGGCGTAGTGCAGCGGCGTCAAGCCATCCCTGGTTCGTGCGTCGACCTTCGCACCAGCGGCGATCAGGGCGTTCACCGCGTCCATCATACCAATAAGCGTCGCCCAGTGCAGCGGCGTCAAGCCCTCCCTGTCTCGCGCGTCGACCTTCGCACCAGCAGCGATCAAAGCTTTTGCCGTGATCCCGAGAGCCTTTAACTCCTCCGCCCGGCCAGTGTACGGCACCCACACCGTGCGGAGCAGCGGCGTCAGGCCATCATTCCCCGTTCGCCCCGTTCGTGCGTCGACCTTCGCACCGGCGGTGATCAGGGCGTTCACCGTGTCCTTGGCCTTCAGTATCGTAGCCTCACGTAGAGGGATCTCCGCGAAAGATTTCGGGCGCGCTGCATAGTACAGCGGGGTCGCGCCGTAGTCGGTTCGTGCGTCGACCTTCGCGCCCGCGGCGATCAAGGTTTTCACAATGTCCGTCTTGCTCAAGGATGAAGTCGTCGGGCTTGTTCACGGAGTAGAGGATCTCGTTGAGATCGACCGTGATGGAGACCGTTCCGCTGATGCGGCCCTTGACCTCGATGAATAGAAGCTTGCCGGTTTCCGCCACCCGCTCTCGATGTAGTACCCCACCTTCTCGAATTCGTGACCGGTGGGCTCGAAACCCAAACCCCGCTCAACATCCATAATGACTATCGCCCAGGCGTGCGCCGCAGACGCCTGGATGCCCCCACGGTCGGTCTTCTGGTTGCCACAGGCGATCACCCACGCGCCCTCGCACCGCTCCTACTCGTCGACGTTACGGTCGAGCACCAACTGGTAGAGGGTCTCAACCGACCGGTACGCATCAAGCCCACAGACATGGTGCGTTGGCCCAGATGCGTTGCCCTGAAGTCGCCTGTCGCAGCACCTCCCCGCCCCGTAGGCTGAAGATCGCGAAAAAAGCCTTTTCGTGTTACCTCTGAGATCAGTTTCTGTGTTGAGGGAAACTCCGAGGCCACGAGGTTAACGAATGGCGGAAATCACCGTAGACCACTTCAAGCGTGCCGTTGCGGACATTGGTGTGCACGGGGATAACGATACTCTCCCGTTTGATATTGACAATAGATTCATTAACGAGTGCCAAGACGAGTTAGCGACTCTGGCACATACCTATTTTGTCAAGCTTGAGAACGGCTCTCGCAAAGCGGCAACACGGGCTATCAATGCTCTGCAGATCTTCTCCGAACGACTTCTGGTTCCTACCGGACCCAGCGGTTTCCGCATTACAACAAAAATACACCCTTTCTGGAACATTTATATTAACGGACTCGGTGTCGCGATAGCCGCGAAACACGAAGCACAGCGTAGCCTCAATGCGCATTCGTATCGTTATGTAGTTGACGGGGAGGGATTGTTTGATCGCAATAGATCATGGAGAGCATATCGTCAATGCACAATCTCGTCGAAGCATTGGTACGGCGATGATGCAGTTGTAATTCAAACTGATATTTCAAGTTTTTACGAACACATTTATCATCATAGACTAGAGAGCTGCATCAACGACCTGTTCCCGCCCGACTCCACCGTGGCGACCCAAATCGCTCGTTTTCTGAGTAAGTTTGCATCAGGCCGATCATTTGGTCTACCGGTAGGCGGTCAATGCGCTCGTATTCTAGCTGAGGTTTTGATGTCGGCTGTTGATAATATACTTACCGACGAGGGCATCATCTGGCATCGGTACGTTGATGACTTCACCATCATGGCCCAATCGCAGGAAGACGCATACCGAGCGTTGGCGGTCCTTTCTCATGCCTTGGCAGATTACGGCTTGTCGCTTAACCGGACCAAGACGATCATTCTAAAGGCGAAACACTATCTAGACTACGTCAACACACAGTTGGCTCCGGGGACCGATGAAGCCGGGGCGCTCCGACAAATGGACCTTCATTTCGACCCTTATTCGGATACGGCGCACGCGGATTACGACGAACTCAAGGACACCGTCCGAAAACTTGACGTGCCGGCGCTGTTGGAATTGGAAACGACAAAGGGACAACCGGATTCCCTTTTGGTGGCGCAAATCGGCAGAAGTTTGAGATTTCAAACGCCCGAGGTTGCTCTTCAGCTCTGCGCCACTTTGCTCGATCGGAAGAACCTGAACGCATTTCGGGGATCCTGGTCGAGAATTATGAGGGGAGTGGCCGCGATCCGAGGAGAGCCGGAATACAAAACGATATTTGCCGATCTCGATGTGCTGTTGGACGAAATACTCAAACATTCAAGAAGCTTGCTCGTGCCGGAGGTAAATTGCTTACATTACCTGAGGACCATTAGATTCGGGCGAACAACCACACGGGCCAAATATGTGGTTTCAGTCTATAACGACACATCTTCTGAGACGGTACGGAGAGGGTGTATAGAATGCTGGTGGTCTTGGCGTGATCGGCCCAACTTCATTCGGCGCAGAAATCAATGGCAAACACTCGGTGCGCAAGAACAAAGGATGTTATGGCTCGCCGCTGGAGATTTTGGGGAAGAAGGAAAGAAGACTCAAGACCAGCTTCGGACGTCCTTGTCCCAGGCATGGCAATTGGGGATAGAACGTCGGCGGCAACAGACGTTCGGTGAACTGTACACGGAGTGGGCGGAAAGTGCCTTATAACCGGTCTCCTGTTGCGGATCCGCGGACAGTGGCTCGGGAGATCCCGGGGATATGCGACTCGATGTTTCCACAACTAACAGGTGGACTGGTAGCACAGTTGAACCGGAGAACGCATTCGTGTGCAGGCGTTGAACCGATTCCGTATGACATGGTCAGCGCTAGTTCCGTCAAGCCCTCCATGCTGTTTGAACTCGCTGTCGCCAGGGGGCAGCAAATTGTGACGGGACGGGCGGAGGCCGACTGGGGCGAATGTTTGAGTATTGCGACAGACCGACAGAAGCGGCATTTCGACGCACAAATTCCCCGCGCGCTAGGGGAAGTGGATATGGCGGTAGCGGAGTGGGTCGGGGGCAATTTGGCCCGGATGCTGGACCACCTTCGCGTCGAGAATCCAGGTGGCGACTTGGTCCACTCTCCTCGTATTGTAGGATATCAATGGATTTCGTCCAGTGAAGGTGATTTTGCGCTGGGCCAACGGCTTGTTGAAGTCAAATGTACGAGTGGCAACTTTGGCTCAGCGGACTTCCGACAGGTGTTAATGTATTGGTTGCTAAGTTATGCAGGGTCCGTTGAACGGGATTATAGGGAGTGGGAAGACTGTGTTCTCTTAAACCCACGACTCAATCACATGCTAGAAATTTCGTTTGACGAGGTGATCGGCCTTTCGGGCGGTGGAAGGTCGAAGGTGGAGATACTGGAGATGTTCGCTTTTGTTGTTGGAGAGTATGGGCTCAAGGCAGTGTCTGACTTTGACCTTTGATCTGATCTGGTCCCACTCTGTGGGACAATTTGGCTGCAGAAATAGGGTGTATTCCAGTGTAATGGATCATGCCGCCCAGGTCCTGGACGCCGTCGGGGACTTTGTGGAGGTAGACGGCCTCCTACTTGAGGGAGCGTCACAGGCGCTCGATGAAGATGTTGTCCATGCACCGGCCCCTGCCATCCCTGGAGATGGCGACACCTGAGTCTTTGAGCACGGAGGTGAACTCGATGCTGGTGAAGTGGCTGCCGTGGTCGGTGTTGAAGATCTCGGGGCGACCGTAGCGCTGGGGGGCTTCTGTGACGGCGGGGACGCCCGGAGAACCCAAAGTATCAGGAGACCGTTCGCATTGACGCCCCACCTGAAGCCGTAGCCAAGTCCATCATGAAGCGCCCGCCGAAGGCCGGAGCCGGGTGGCGCTACCTTAAACCGGGAAGCGGGGCGAAGGTGGAACGGAAGTAATGTTTGCGATTGGTGTGTGGGAGTTGCTCATGTTGCTGGCCTTGCTGGCGGCTGTGTGTATGCCAGTGATGGTATTGGTGTGGATACTGCGCAGACGCCGATGAACCTTGGGTAAACTGCTATATAATTCCCAAACGTTAGTCCTCAGCCTTTAGCAGCTTGAACGAGTCCCGGCCGTTCCTGGTGAGAGCAACTTTGCCGCTTTCTGTCCTTATGACAAATATGCGCTCTGCAACCAGTTCATCAAACGCCGGTATCAATTCGGGTGGCGGAGAATAGTCTGTCTCCACCATTGCTGCACCTGATACCGTCTCCCCGATTTGTATGAGCACGGCCTCTCTATCCGCCAGTTTATCCCTTTCCATGTTAAACGCCCCTTTCCTTTAGTCATCCCCTTATCAATCCAGTGAAAAAGCTTGCCGCTTCCTTCATGTCCGTGACCCCTGTTGCCGTAGGCCCTCGCGCACTAGTACGGCGATAAACTCTTCCTGGCTCCGTGTTCCTTTCATCGAGTTGCAGGCCCCACAAAGTAGTTGCAGGTTGGTCAGGTGGTCCGTCCCGCTCTTCGACTGTGGCACCACGTGGTCAATCGTCATGTTGCGGAACGGGAACGCCATGCGGCACCCGGCGCATAGCCCTTCCTGGATGCCGAAAAGGGTATGCTTGTGCGTCTTGTAGTTTGGCACCTTGCCCTGGTCCAGACGGCGCGGGAGGTCCAGTCGGTGGCGCACGTCATAGAACAGACCCATTTCCTTGCGTAGTCGGAGCTTCACAAGGTCAGCGGCCTTCGAGGACAAATCAATCCCTACCCACTGGCGTCCCAACTTTTCAGCCGCGACACAGGCCGTGGCACAGCCACAAAATGGGTCCAAGATGACCTGTCCCTTGTCGGAGCTGGCGTTTATGATGCGCTCCAGTAGGGCAATGGGCTTTTGGGTAGGGTAGCCTACGCGCTCTTTAGCCTGTGAATTTACTGGCGGAATGTCGGTCCAAATATCTGACGGGACCTGGCCTGGACTTGCAGCCAGATACCGTTTGAGTTCAGGGGTTCCTTTGGAAGTAAACGCGATCAACCCTGCTTGATCGAGCATGTCTAGACGTGCTAGAAGGCTTTGTTCGGCTCGATAGCCGGGGATCATATTCTCCTCAATCCAAGCAGCATAATCCCCGGTTCGCGGGACACTCCAACAGCGCCCAATGTCGGTAGGATTCCAGTCTCTCCATGCCTCGCCCGCCTCGCCTTCGCTGACCCCCGGTCCCGTAAGATCGCCCGTTCGATAAAGACCCCTATGGTCTTTGTGCCGGTACTTGGACGACACATTGGCATCAGCCAAGGGAACACGACAAGAATTCCGGCGTATCCGAGTACCATAAAACAGCAGCCGGTCTCCTACACGTCCGAACGCTGTCGCATCGTTATGCGAGGAATTGCGTCGCCACACGATTTCGTTTCGGAACGAGCCAGTCCCGAACACGGCGTCCATGAGCGTCTTGAGATAGTGGCTAGCTGTCGGGTCACAGTGCAAGTAGATCGCCCCCGTGGATTTCAGCAGTCGCCGCATTTCCATAAGCCGGACGGCCATCATGATAAGGTAGGACTTCATCCCCTTCCCGTGGGCATACCCGGCAGCGTCAATGATGGCGTACAGGGTCGGGTCCCGGTCGGCTATCTCGCCGTGCCACGCTTCATCTACATCGTCCAGGGTCCACGTATCCTTGAATGCCGCCCCGGCAGCTTCCGAGCCGATAGGCGCGGCATAGTTCTTGTTGGAGTTGAAGGGCGGGTCCAGGTAAATCAGGTCTACAGACTCGGAGTTCATGCCCCGCATGATGTCCAGGTTGTCTCCGGTCCAAAGGGTGCGATTCTGCCAGTTAGGAGCGCCCATAGTCCTGGAAGCGTGTACCAAAGGGCAAAGGATTACAAACCCGCTTTGGCCTTAGTCGTCTCCAATCAAGCCCGTAACCGCCGCCGCCTCGCCTACGGGCATACCTGCGCCCACCAGGGATTGAAAGGCTCTTGCCCTTCCTTGAATGTCGCTGGCGTGAAGCCCGGACAGGTCCAGGGAAACGTCCATTTCGAGCTTGTCTGAAAGCTCTTGCGCCACCAGCTTAGCCACAGCATCAACCGATCCATGCAAGAACCGCCGCCACGCTTCACGGGAAGCCGTCCTTTCGCCCTTGCTCACCAGTTCCACGGGAACCCCGCACGCTGACAGAATCGACAACGCCGCGTCACTCCGTAGTACGATTTGAGATTCCGGCGGATTCATCCCAAGCCGTCTAGGCGTCCAGTCCTTCGACTGTGAGCTGAGGTGGTCCTGGTTTGTAGGACAAGATGGCGGCGGAGTAAAGGTGTATTCCGGATGATCGGTCATTACCGCCAGAATCCTGCAGAGGGGCAGACGACGTGTGCGGCTCAGCCTGCCTCTCCAGCGGCATTCCCTTGTCGTAGGGTTCGGGCGAGTGGAGTCGGCCAGGACGGAGTGAAGCCATTCGGTATTGTCAAACGGTATCCATCGGGCGATGACCGTTGGGCTTGGAAGCCTTCTGAGAATTCTTGCAGTTAGACGGCTTCGGACACAAGCGAGCGCGAGCGGCGCGCTCGCTGAAGATGTTGTCCATGCAACGGCCCCCGCCGTCGATGGAGATGGCGACGCCAGCGTCTTCGAGGGTTCCAGGCTGGTCAACTGGCTGCCTTGGTCCGCGTAGCGCTCCAGGGCTTCCGTGAGGGCGTCTGTGCTTGGTCCCCGCCGCCGACCGGGTATCCCTTGAGGATGTCGGCGGCGATGCTGTCGGATACGCGGACGGCGGACTCGCGCACCGACTCCCGCGCCAGATGCGCGTACCGCGCGGTGGTCTCCACCTTCGTGTGACCCAGGAGCTTCCCGATCATGGTCAGCCCCTCGCCGAGCGCCAGCGCCCTGGACGCGAACGAGTGGCGGCAGTCGTGGAGCCGCACGTCCTCCAGCTTCGCGCGCTTGCGGATCCGGTCCCAGGGGTCGTTCAGGTT
>JAPOPM010000143.1 GCA_026712905.1 Deltaproteobacteria bacterium | reverse complement strand
CCGGTCCTTCCCCATGATCATCAGGCGGTTGTAGGCGCAGTTCCAGGTGCCGTCCTCCGGATCCTTCGCGAACGAGATAGCCGCGGTGATGTAGGGCCCGGCGTCCGCGCCATGGTGGACGATCTGCGGCAGCGCCAGCAGGTCGACGTCGGCACCCGTATGCACCACCTCCTTGACCGGCCCGCCGTCCACCACCACCGGCGCCAGCGGGCGCTCCATGGCATTGAGGAACGCCCGCTGGACCTCCCGCGGCTCGGTGTTCATGGCCAATGCCATACGCCGCCGGCTCGCATGGAGGTTGGTCACCACCGGAAGCGCGCTGCCCTTGACGTTCTCCAGCAGGAGCACCGGACGGCGCCGCCGTTCGCGTGCCAGCTTCGCCACAAGCGCGCTCACCTCGTAGCGCGGGTCCACGGGATCGGCGATTCTGACCAACTCGTCCTTCGATTCCACCAACTCCAGATAGCTTCCAAGGTCCTGCGGCATAGGTCACCTGTTACTCGGGAATTTCGGACGGCGCGCGTTCCGTCCCTCGCGCCACATTCAAGTCTAATCAAAATCCCGTCTGTTGTTTAGGAGACTCGGGCCCGGCCCCTTCCCCTGCTTGACACGCGCATGCTTTCGGGCGAAGAAACGGAGGCCGACACAACGGAAACGGAGGATACATGGCCATCGACGAAGAACGCGAACTCGACGATCCCGGCTGCTGCTCTATCGACTACAGCCACCACAAGGCCCTCTTCGAGCGCCGCCAGAAACTCTACCGGGAGGATCCGGCCAAGGCGGTCACGGTGCACGAGGCGCGCATCCGCCTGGTCAACGACCACCTGAAGGAAGCCAGGACATCGGAAGGTTACACCATCCTGTGCGACGAGCCGGAATCGCGCGGCGGCACCGGCAAGGGTGCGGCCCCGCTCCAGTACTTTATCGCGTCCATCGGGTTCTGAATGCTCAGCCAGGTGACGCAGTTGGCGTCATTCATGGACATCCGCATCGAGCGCGCCGAGATGTCGGTGCGCGGCGAGTTCGACCAGAAGGGCAAGTTCGGGCTGTCGGACGTGCCGTCGGCGTGCACCCGGCTCGTGTACCGTCTCGATCTGCAAAGCCCGGACAGCCAGGAGCGTATCGTCGAGTTCACCGAGGCGCTGGAACGTTCCTGCTACGCCACCAACACCCTGCGGCGCCCGGTGGAGGTGGTGCCGGAGCTGACCCTCAACGGCGTGGACATACCGCTGGGGTAGCCCCACGCCTCCTGGCTTCCCGTCCCCGATCGAGGTCGAGGACAAGCTTTCGCGGGAATGACCCTTCGCGGGCGTCGGCGATAGACTCCCTACCCCTGCTCCAACACCCAGCGCGCCACCTCGTCGTGGCGCGCGAACCAGACCCGGGAGAAACCCTTCATGTAGCGGAGGATCTCGGTCAGCACGGCGGCGATCATGGGCCGGCCGCCGAAGTGCGCGTGAACCGTGAGGTTGATCATCTCCGGGGCGTCGGACCGGTACAGGAAGTCGAAGGTGTCCTTGTAGACGTTGAGGAAGTCGCGCGGACTGCCCCGCAGCACCCGGTTGTCCGCGAAGTCGCTGTGAGGGATGGCCACGATGTCCCCCGAGCCGGTGGCCATGCGGTAGGGCACGTCGGTGTCGTTGTAATCGCCGTGCCAGACGCACCCGGCCTCCGCCAGAAACCCAGCGGTGTGCTCCGTGGGCGTCGCCCGCGGACTCAGCCAACCCACCGGCCGCACGCCCGCCACACCTTGGATGAGATCGAAGCAGCGCCCGATCACCGCCTGCTCCTCCTCCGCCGAAAGATCGGTGAGGAAGGTGTCCTGGGTGTACGAATGGCCCGCCAGTTCGTGCCCGTTGTCGTGCAACGCCTTGACCGCCTCCGGGAACATCTCCGCCGAGCGCCCGCTCACGCACACCGTGGCCGGCACATCGAACTCCCGGAAGATCTTCATGAAGCGCCAGACTCCGGTGCGCCCGCCGTATTCGGACCAGGAGACTCCGAGCCGGTCCACCACGCCGGGCTTGAGCGGCGAGGACATGGGCGAATAGGACGGCGCCTTGCCCACGGACCAGGTCTCGAACATCGGCGTCACCAGGACCGCCACTTTCGCGTCGTCAGGCCATTTCTCGATGGTTGTCAATGTCATGTTCCCCTTCCCTGTCGCTCTCCCATCATCTCGATGAACCGCCGCGCCAGCCGCGGACCCGTGGCCTCGTCCTCATGCTTGAAGAACACGTACGCCCGCGCCCATTCCTGCCCGCGCACCCGCTCCGCCCACGCGCCGATGGCCGCGTCGGTGTATTCCACGGCCCGCAGACGAAGATAGCCCCAACTCGCCGTGGACACGAACGGAGCCTCTTCCTTCAGTTCGCCGTCGGCCACGCACAGGGCCACGTCGCGCTCCCGCAGGGTCTCGAAGACCGTCTCGTCGAACCACGAGATGTGGCGGAACTCCATGGCCACCGGGCGCCCCTGGGGCAGCACGGCGAGGAAGGCCTGAAGGCGCGGCAGGTCCAGCCGCATGTTGGGCGGCAACTGGAACAGCACCGGCCCAAGCCTGGAGCCCAGGGTCTCCAGCCGCTGGAACAGGAACGCCACCGCGTCCGCGGCCTCCTTGAGGCGCGCGTGGTGGGTGATGGCGCGGGACGCCTTCACGGAAAAGGAGAAGTCCTCCGGCACCTGCTCGCACCAGCGCGCCAGCACCGGGTCCGCGGGCATGCGATAGAAGGTATGGTTGATCTCCACCGTGCCGAAACGCTCGGCGTAGAACGGCAGCATCTCCTTGTCCGGCAGTCGCGCCGGATAGAACTTGCCCTTCCACGGCTTGTAGGCGTAGCCGCTGGTGCCCACGAGGGTCTTCAAGAAGGCTCGCTCCAAAGGTGCGGGTACTTGAGCCCGGAGCCGGTGATCATCAGCACCACCCGCTCGTCCCGGCCCACCGTGCCCTGTTCCAGCAATCGGCGCAGGGCCGCCAGACAGGCGGCGCTTTCCGGCGCCACGAAGATGCCCTCGGTGGCGCCGATCTCGCGCACGTCCTCCAGGATTTCGGCGTCGGACACGCTCACGGCGCAACCGCCGCTCTCCCGCACGATGCGCAGGATCATGAAGTCGCCGATGGCCACGGGCACGCGCAGGCCCGCGGCCACGGTGGCCGGCTGGGTCACCGCCTCCGCCGCGTCCGCGCCGGCCTCGAACGCCTCGACGATGGGCGCGCACCCCTCGGCCTGGATCGAGACCATGCGCGGGCGCCGCGAGTCGATCCAGCCCAGCTCTTCCATTTCGTCGAAGGCCTTCCACATGCCGATGAGGCCGGTGCCGCCGCCCGTAGGGTACAGCAGCACGTCCGGCAGCGTCCAGTCCATCTGCTCTGCCAGCTCGTAGCCCATTGTCGTCTTGCCCTCGATCCGGTAGGGCTCCTTCAGGGTCGACACGTCGAACCAGCCCTCGCGCTCCTTCTTCTCCCCGATGATGCGCCCGCAGTCGTTGATGAAGCCGTCCACCAGGACCACGTCGGCGCCGTACTGCCGGCACTCCACGATGTTCACGGGCGGCGCGTCCCGCGGCATATAGATGTGCGCCGCCAAGCCCGCCTTGGCTGCGTACGCCGCCAGCGCCCCGGCGGCATTCCCCGCCGACGGCACCGCCAGGCGCTCCGCCCCCAGTTCCAGGGCCATGGACACCGCCGCGGTCATGCCGCGCGCCTTGAAGGATCCGGTGGGGTTCGAGGACTCGTCCTTGAGATGGAGCCGGCTCATGCCCAGCCGCTCACCGAGCCGGCGGGCATGGGCCAGCGGCGTCCACCCCTCCCCCAGCGTGGTGACCGCCGCGTCGTCCATGACCGGCAGCACCTCGCGGTAGCGCCACAGACTCGCCACCCGCTTCCGCAGGCTCTCGCGCGTCAGGGTCCCGCCCGCCCGCGCCAGGTCGTAACGCACCAGCAGCGGCTTGGCGCATTCGCGGCAGAGGTTGTGAAGCTGCCGGCGTTCATGCCGCGTTCCGCAACGCGAGCATTCGAGAAAGGTCACGTACATGAAGCACCCCGCCTGCCTACAGGCGCGGGCTCCACACCCGCCCGGGCACGTAGATCTGTCCCTGGAAGAGCTTGCGGGTGGTGCGCACCACGCCCGCCTTGGTCAGCGCGAAGTCGTCGCCGACGCCGCTCAGCTCGAACGCCACGGTGATGGACCCGCTGGGATGCTCGATCTCCACCATCTCGGAGAAGCCGCCCTTGGTCTCCGCGATGCCGTCGGCGACGGTGCCGGGCACCAGGGCGCAGCTCCCGACGCAGATGGCGCCGGACACCGCGTGGGCCGCGTGGCAGTCCGTGGGCACGAAGTAGCGCGACGTGAGCGTGCCGCCATGACGCGGCCGGGAGAGGATGCCGAACTTGGGAATGACCTTGCCGCGCACGTCGCCCAGCCCCATCTTCTCGCCGGCCACGACCCGGACGGCTTCCAGCTTCTCCAGCAACTCCCGGTTGGCGTCCAGCTCGGCCTTGCCCTCGTCGCCGCGGATGCCCATGCTCGCGGCCGTGGTCAGCACCATGGGCATGGCCACGTCCACGCAACTCACCTCCACGCCTTCGATGACTTCCCTGCGCTGCCCGGTTGGGAAGAGCGCCCCGGTCTTGGAGCCGATGACGTCCATGAAGTTCAGCAGGATGGGCGCCGCCGTGCCCGGGACCCCGTCGATGGCGGTGGCGCCGTCGTACTCGACGTACCCTTCGGGAGTCTCCACCACCGCCTCGATGAGCGAGTCCGTGTTCACGTTGCGGATGTTCACGACGGTCCGGGGATCGTCCGAGGGCACGATTCCGTGCTCGATGGCGAAGGGGCCGATGCCCGCCAGCATGTTGCCGCAGGTGGGGCTGTAGTCGACCAGCGCCTTGTCCACCGACACCTGTGCGAAGAGGTAGTCCACGTCCGCCCAGGAGTGGTCCGACGGCGACACGATGGCGACCTTGCTGGTGAGGGTCGTGGCGCCGCCCACGCCGTCGATCTGGCGCTGGTCGGGGGAGCCCATGGCCGCCAACAGCACCTCGTCGCGCGTGGCCTCGTCGGCCGGCAGGTCGCCGGCCAGGAAGTACGGCCCGCGCGAGGTGCCGCCGCGCATCATCGTACAGGGAATCGCGGTCTGTCTTGCCATGGTCAGGATATCCTTTCCCAGATGAGCGAGGCCCGGCTGCCCGGTCCGCCCATGACCGGGGGCGCCGCGGTCAATACCAGCCGCTCCCCCTCGAAAGACACCTCCCGCCGGGTAGTGGTGCCGTCGAGCCGGGGATCGTGGCCGAACTCGATGTGGTGCAGCACCACGTCGCCCTGGAGCTCGAACTCCCCGAAGTAGCTGAAATAGGTGCCGTCGGGCCGCCGGGTGGCGGTGGCCATGTGGCCGTCGGCGGTGTACTCCATGCGGCCCACCACGGGCGCGTCTTCACCCGATCCGGTGTTGCCGTCGGCGTCGGTGAAGCGGAACTCGTGCAGACGCCACGTTCCTGTCATGCGCTCTCGATATGTCATGACCTCAGGATATAGTGCGCAGTGCCGGGACTTCAACTCCAGGAAGTCCCGATCCATCATACCGGCGGCAACCGCTCCGCGGCCGGAACCGCGGGCTACGGCGCCGGTGTCACGGCCTCCGGCTCCACGGCGGCCTCGACCGCCACCGTGCCGCCGTAGTCGTCCACGATGCAATAAAGCGCGGGCACGAGAAACAACACCTGGAACGTGGACGCGCCAAGGCCGAAGGCGAGGCTGGTCACCAGCGGGATCAGCACCTGGGCCTGGAGGCTCGTCTCCATCAGCAAGGGCAGCACCCCCGCCACCGTGGTCAGCGAAGTCAGCAGCACGGCGCGGAAACGTTGCCGGGCGGCGCCGCGCGCGGCGGCCTCCGCGGACTCGCCACCGGCGCGGCGGATCTTGATGAAGGTCACCAGCACGATGGCGTTGTTGACCACCACGCCGGCAAGGGAGACGAAGCCCACGAGGCTGGGCATGGATAGATCGAGACCCAAGGCGAGGTGGCCGACGACCACCCCCACGAGACCCACGGGAATGGACGCCATGATCACCAAGGGCTCGACGTAGCCGCGGAACTGGAAGCTCAGAAGGAGGAAGATGGCCGCGAGCCCCACCATGAAGTTCCGCCCGAGCGACGAACCGGTCTCGGCCGACTCGCCCGCCTGCCCCTCCAGCTCAATGCGCACGCCCGGATAGCGCGCCAGCAGACCGGGTGCGAAACGCGCCTGGGTGTCGGCGATGATCTCCGCGGCGTTGGCCCGCTCCGGATCGATGTCGCCCTGGATGGTTACCGCCCGGCGGCCGTCCACGCGGTGGATGCGGCTGTAACCGCGCTCCGAGCGCAGCGACGCCACGGCATGCAACGGCACCTGCTCGCCGGCGGGCAGGGTGACGGTGAAGCGGGCGAGGTCCGCAAGACTGTCCCGGTCCCGTTGGTACAGCCGGACGTCGATTTCGTAGTCCTCGGTCCCGACCTGGAACTCGCCCGCGCGGCGCCCCTGGAACGCCGCGCGAAGCTGGCGCGCCACCTCGGCCGCCGTCACCCCCAAAGCCAGCGCGCCTTCGCGCAGGCGCACGCGCAGCTCCGGCTTGCCCAGACGCAGATCGTCGGTCAGGTCGAAAACGCCGCCGTACCCGCGCAGCCACTCCCGCAGCTCCGTGGCCGCCGCCTTCAACGAGGCCACGTCCTCCCCCACCAGGCGAATGTCGATGGCTCTTCCCCCCGGCCCCACTTGCGGTTCGCCAAAGGTCAACGCGATGACGTCCGGCGGCATGCCCACCCGCGCGCGCCACCGGTCCATGATCTCGTCCAGCGACGCGTAGCGGGCGTCGGGCCCCACCAGGTCCACGGTGACGGTGGCCAGATGTTCACCCGACTCGCCGGCCTCGCGGTTGCGACTGAACTGCACCCCCACGTTCCGCACCATCCTGTTGCCGCCCGGCCGCCCGCTCGCGTAGGCCTCGTCCACGGACCGGACGGCGGCCACCACCTGTTCCACCACGGCCTCGGTGCGAGCCAGCGGCGTCCCCTGGGAAAGCAGCAAGCGCACCTCGATGACATTGCCCTCGATGTCGGGAAAGAGCCTGAACTTCAGCACACCGCCGACCATGACGGACACGGACACGAGAAACAGGCCGGCGATGACGCCCACGGTGAGGTAGCGCCAGGACACCGCCGCGTCCACCAGACGCCCGACGAACCCTTCCGTGAAGCGCGCCAGGCCGGCGTCGAACAGGACCCGTATCCTGGGAGGCGGTGCATCCCCCGTGGCGCGCAACGTCCCCAGAAGGTGATGCGGCAGGATCAGGAATGCCTCCACCAGGCTGAAGGACAACGTGAGGATCAGCACCACCGGCAACACCCCCATCACGGCGCCGATGTTGCCGCGCAGGAACGCCAGGGCGCCGAACACGCCGATGGTCGTGAGGAACGACGCCAAAACCCCCGGGGCCACCTCCCGGGTACCTTCCACCGCCGCCTCCATGACGGAGCGTCCCGCGGCGCGGTGGCGCGCGATGTTCTCGGCGATGACGATGGCGTCGTCCATCATCAGGCCGACGGCGATGAGCAGGGCCACCATCGTGACCATGTCGAACGAGTAGCCGATGGCCGCCATCCCCGCGATGGTGCCCATGAACGCCACCGGGAGGCCCGCGGCCACCCAGAAGGAGTAGCGCAGCCCGAAGAACAGCCACATGACCAGGAACACCAGCACGAGGCCCTGGGCGCCGTTCCGCAACAGCATGGTGAGACGGTCGCGCACGATGGACGACACGTCGCGGGTGATCTCGAAGACCATGCCCGGCGGCGCCAGCGCCCTTTGCTCATCGAGATAGGCCCTGACCGCACCGATGACTTCCAGGGTGTCGTCGGCGCGCCCCTTTTCCACCATGAGAAAGGCCGCCCGCCGGCCGTTGAAGATGTTCTTTTCCTCGGCGCGCTCGAACCGGTCGGTGATGTTGGCGACATCTCCCAGCCGGATCACCGCGCCGCTTGCCGAGGCCACCACCACCAGTTCTTCGAACGTGCGCGGCATGCGCCGTTCGTCATCGAAACGGATGAGCACCGTCGAGTCCCGCGCCTGCACCGACCCCGCCGGCAGCATCACGCTCTGGCGTTCCACCGCATCGGCCAGATCGCGCACGCTGAGACCGAACTGGCGCATGGTGGACGCCGGCACCTCGATGCGGATCTGCCGCTGGGAGAAGCCCTGGAGTTGCACCCGCGCCACGCCCGGAATGGCCAGCAGGTCGTCCTTCATGCGTTCCGCGTAGGCCTTGAGTCCCTCCTGTTGCAACGGCCCGGTCACGGCGATGGACGCCACCAGGTCCACGCGGCCGAGTTGACGCACCACCGGCGCCTCGGCGTCCGCGGGAAAGTCCCGAATACCGTCCACCTCGCTCTTGACGTCCTCCAGGAAGCGTGCGAGATCGGCGCCTTCGCGCATGACCAGCTTGGCCACCGCCACCCCTTCCCGCGCCTCGCAACGGGTCTCCTCGCGCTCGTCCACGCTGTCCGCGGCGGTCTCCAGCTTGAGACAAATGCCCTGCTCCACGTCCGCGGCCGCGGCCCCGGGCCACGGCACCCGCACCTCGACGGTATCGGCCGGGACGTCCGGAAACGTCTCGCGCTTCACGGTTCCCGCGAAGACGAGACCCAAAAGGATGAACCCGAGCATGAGGAGGTTGGCCGCCGTGGGGTGGCCGGCGAAGAAACGGACCATGCGCGTGTCACCGCATCGGCGCGACGCCGGTGGCCTCGGCCACCAGGGCGGCCGCCACCTCCGGGTCCGGCTCCGGCCTCAGCAGCATGCCCTCGGCGGCGAAGGGCAAGTCGGAGACCACCACGAGCTCGCCGGGTTCGAGTCCCGAGCGCAGCACCACGAAATTGGCCTGGGTGAAGCCTGCCTCCACCGCGCGGAACTCCAGCCGGTTCTCCGGCCCCACCACGTGGACCTGACCGGCCCGCAGGGCCGTGCGCGGAATCACCACCGCGCCGGGCCGAGGCGGCCCTCGGAGCTCCACCTCGACGTACATGTTCTTGACCAGTGGCGGGCTTCGGCCCTGCTGGGCTCGCCGGTAGGGTTGGTCCACCGCGACGATGACGCCCACCGTACGGGTACGAGGATCCACGGTGTCGCTCATCCGCGAGAAACGCGCCGGCCACTCGATGGCGACATCGCCCGAGTGCAGGCGCACGATGGCCTGCAACTCCTCGCGCAGCCGCGGCATCGCCGTGCCCAATTCCAGTGCCGGCCCGACGCGCGATTGCAACAGCGCCAGCACCTCGCTCATGGGCACCTGGGCGATGACCTCGGCCACGTCGACGCTGTCGGCTTCCACAAGCACCTGACCCTTGGCGGCAAACTGGGCCAACTCCACGTTCACCGCGGCGATGCGGCAGGTGAACGGCGCCACCACGGTGGTGCGGTCCAGGTTGCGCCGGGCCGTCTCCAACTGGGACTTGAGCCGGTCCCGTTGCGCCTGCTGCGCCGCGCGTTCGGCGGGCAGCAGCCTGACGGCGTTGCGGAGATTCTGCACCGCCTGTTCGCCCGCCAGCACCGAACGCTCCTCGCGGTCGGCGTCGGACTGGGACACCGCGCCGCGGCGCAGCAGCTCCCGCGTACGCTCGAACTGCTTGCGGCCCAACGCCAGGTTCCGTTCCTCGATGGCAAGGGAACGTTTCGTGTTCACCGCGCGCACATCCAACAAGGCGAGCTGGGAGTCGGCGGCGCGTATGTTGGCTTCGATCTCGGCTACCGCGTGACGGTAGTCCGTGGGGTCGATGCGCAGAAGCTCGGTGCCGGCGGCCAGGGTAGCCCCCCGTTGCAGCTCCGGATGCCGGTACACCACCGTGCCGCTGACCTCGCTCACGGCATCCCACACCCTTCCGGGCTTGACGCTGCCGTGCCCCACGGCCCGCGGCACCACGCCCACGGAAACGGCCTCCACCACGCGCACGGCCGTGGTCCGTTCCTCGGGCTCGGTCCGCGTCGGCGCCTCCCGCGAACGGACCGCGTACACCACCGCCAGAACGCCGAGGCCGACGGGTATCCAGAAGAGCAGCTTCTTGAGGAATCTGACCATGGATCACCCTAGATAGGCCCCAGGGGCCAGGGCAGATCGGCGACGGCGTGCTGCAACCACCCCTCCGGGAGATCCAGCGTCATGAGCCACGACAGGAACATCAGCATCAGGTCCGCCATGACCGTCAGCACCACGATGCCGCCCCAACTTACCTTCGCTTCCCGGCGCAGGAACGCCACGAAGAACAGGTTCAGCGAAATGAAGAACCCGGTCACGGCCGTCACCCCCAAGAGCGCCAGCAGCCAGTTCAGGTAATACCAGATTCCCTTCTCGGGAGTGTCGTGTCCTTCGATGCCCGGCCGTTCCGCGTCTTCGTTGTACGGGGTGGGCGCGCCGGCGCTGCGCCAGATGCCGTAGAGCACCAACAGCCCAGCCACCAGCATGACCGCCGCCGCGCTGGCCGGGAACACCGCCCCAAGCAGGGTGTGCCGCAGGGAGTCGGCCAGCGCGACCGCGAAAACGACCACGACGAAGCCGGCGAACAGCAGTTGCGGCGTCATGTCCCTTGCGTGCCGCTGCGCCGTATCGGCGGCCGGCTCGCCGTCGGGCCGGTTGCGCGCGCCGAGCCAGATGGACACGACGATGATGGCGCCGATAATCAGCACGCCGGGACGCGTGGCCATGCCCCATTCGTGGAACTGGATCGCCTGGTAGAGGTAGGTCTCGATCTGGTCGGCGAGCACGAAGCCGATGAGCATGGCTGGCCGCGACCAGCCGAAGCGCTTCATGCCCACTCCCAGCAGGCCGATGGCCACCAGCGCCACGAAGTCCATGATGTCGCGGCTCGCCTGGAACGCGGCGAAGGAGATCACCATGAGCATGAAGGGCGCCAGCAAGTGATAGCGGATGGTGGTGAGGCGCGCGATGGCCGGAGACAGGAACAGGCACAGTCCCGCGCCCACCACGTTGGCCAGCGCGAGGCTCCAGACGATGGTGTAGGTGGTGGACAGCTCGGCCGTGAGCATCCGCGGGCTCGGCTCCAGCCCTATCAGCACAAGCCCGCCGATGAACACCGCCATGCTGCCGCTCCCGGGGATGCCGAACAGCAGCGTCGGGATGAGCCCGCCCCCTTCCTTGGCGTTGTTGGCGGATTCCGGCGCGAGCACGCCGCGGATGTCGCCGCTGCCGAACTGCGACTTGTCCTGGGCGGTCTGCACCACGTGACCGTAGGCGATCCAGTCCACCACCGAGCCGCCGAGCCCGGGAATGGCGCCGATGAGCGTGCCGATGCCGGCGCAGCGCAGGCACAACCAGCGGTTGCGGATCATGTCCCGCAGGCCGTCCAGCCAACCCTTCCCCAGCGCGTGCGCACGGGAGATGGCGCCGGCGCCGCGCAGCAGGTCCACCACCTCCGGCAGCGCGAAGATGCCGAGCCCCACCACCACCAGCGGGATACCGTCCGCCAGGTAGTCCACCCCGAACACGAGGCGCTCCTCGCCGGTGGCCGGAGCGCCGCCGATGGCGCCGACCACCAGTCCGAGGCCGCAGGAGGCCACGCCCTTCCAGATGGAGTTGCCGGACAGCACCCCCACCATGGAAATGCCCAGCACCGCCAGCATGAACAGCTCAGCGGTGGTGAAGAACAGGATCACGGGCCTGGCGATGAGGACGAAGAAGGTGAGGATGACCGCGCCGAACAGCCCGCCGAAGAGCGACGCCGAGAACGCCGCCCCAAGGGCGCGGGCCGCCTCGCCCTTGCGTGCCAGCGGGAACCCGTCCAGCACCGTGGCCTGCGACGCACTGGAGCCCGGGATGCCCATGAGCACGGATGTGAACGTATCCGAGGTGGGGATGACCGCCACCAGGCCCACGAGCATGGCGAGCGCCGACACCGGATCCATGCCGTGAAGGAAGGGGATCAGCAGCGACAGGCCGACGATGCCGCCGAGCCCGGGGAAGATGCCCACCACCAAACCCAGCAGCACGCCCACCACCAGGAAGGCCATGTGCTGGGCCTGCAGCAGGGTCGAAAAGGCTTCGATCAGCGCGTCGAGCATTCCGCCGGGCCTCCTACGCTTCGGCTCGCTGCACGGGGTCGGTCGGCAACGGGAACACCCCGCCTCCTTCCGAGCTCTAAACGAAAGAGGGCGGCCGTACAAGGCCGGCCGCCCTCGCCGTCAGGGTCGGAGACCCGTCCGAGTGCGATCGCGCCCCGCGGGGCGCGACCACTCAAGTCGAGCCGTCAGAACACCACGTTGTACTTGGTCGTCAGCCAGTTCCGCACCCATTTCCTGGCCTCCGCCGGTACCTGTGTCGCCGCCTTGAACTTCAGCGCGGCGGCCGCGCCCGTGACCTGGTCGTAGGTGCCGATCTTCTTGTCCTTGTTGGCGATGTACTCGGGGTCCGCCAGCATCTTGTTGAAGGCGTCCTCATACGCTTTCACGACGTCGCCCGGCGTCCCCTCGGGGACCACCACGAACTTCTGGGCCGGGAAACCGGCGGTGAAGAAAGCCTTCCACGCGTCGAACCAGATGCCGGACGGTTTCTTGCCGTGGACCTCCTCGTAGACCTCGGCGAAGTGCGGCAGGTCCGGGAAGTTGGGGTCGCGGATCAGGTTGCCCTTGTCGTCGAGGGTGCCCCAGGACATGACCGGCAGCGCGCTGCCCTCCTTCACCAGCGGGGTCACCTTGGAGAGGTAGGCCGCGGAGGTCTGGTAATCGATGGTGGTCTCGCCGGTCATGAACGCCTTGCGGCCGGCGGAACGGCCCTTCATGCCGAACACCGCCTTCACGTCGAGGCCGAGCATCTCGAACGCCAGCAGCGGGACGAGGTCCAGCGACGTGGCGCCTTGGGAGCCATACTTGAGCGATGGCTTCTTCGCCACCAGTTCGGCGGCCGTCTTGGCCCCGAGCTTCGGCGTGGTGTAGGCAACACCGCCCGTGGCATAGGCCAGCAACGGACGCCACTTGCCGTAGTCGTACTTCACGCGCTTGTCGCCGAGCAGGAACGGAAACTGGGTGGAGCCCGAAGTGCCCAACAGATCCAGCCCGTTGGGCTTGGCGCGCTTGGCGTACAGGTTGGCGCCCTTGGTGGAACCGCCGCCGGGAACGAACTTCAGGCGGACGTCGGCGCCGCTATGCTTGCGCAGGAACGGCTCCACGAAACGGGCCCAGCGTCCGGACCCGCCGCCCTCGCTGAAGGGAATCGTCCAGGTGACGATCTTGCCCTTGATGTCCGCCGCGGCGACGTCGGATGCCGGCCACGCGAACGTCAGCGAGATGGCCATCACCAACCCGTAGAAGAAATAACGACTGCCTTTGTACATATACGTGTCCTCCGATTCGGATAGCGGTGGCACCGCTCGAGAATGATGCGTTGCAGGTTAACGGAGCCCGTCGGTCGCCGCAACCCGCGGCGGATGACGGCATGCGCCGGATCGGCCCGGGTGGACACCCGCGGCGCAAAGCTGCTAGCAGAAAGGCAGCAGCATCGCCCAACCACTGGAGAACACCCATGCCCCTGATGATCGACAACCGCATCGCCGAGCAGGCGCTCAACATGAACGACGCCGTCGAGGCCATGGAAGACGCGCTCAGGCAGCTTGCCGAGGGCAACGCCGCCTTCCAGCCGCGCACCGACCTGTGGTCCCCCACCGCCACCGTGGGCGACTACTTCCGCTGGGGCTCGCTGCTGGGCGCCATCAAGGACCCGCCCATCCTGGCGTTCCGCTTCAAGCTCGACATCATGACCTGGCAGGAATACAACGGCGCCGTCACCGAGCACTGGTTCAACGTCGAGCCGGGCAAGTACTGCGGCATCATCCTGCTGGTGGACACGCGCACGGGCGAACTGCTGTGCATCATGAACGACGGCTATCTCCAGAGCTACCGGGTGGGCGCCACCGCCGGGGTCGGGGTCAAGCACCTGTCCCGCGCCGACTCCAGGGTCATGGGAGTGCTGGGCTCCGGCGCCATGGCGCGCACCTACGCCATGGCCGCGTGCGCCGTGCGCCCCATCGAGCACATCAAGGTCTTCAGCCCCACCCAGGCCAACCGCGAGGCCTACGCGAAGAAGATGTCCGAGGCGCTGGGAATCAGGGTCACCGCGGTCAACTCCGCGCGGGAGGCCATGAGCGGCGCGGACGTCGGCGCCACCTGCACGGACTCGCGCGTGCCGCTGTTCCAGGCGGACTGGCTGCAGACCGGCATGCACGTCGTGGACGTGCGTCCGGAGGAACTCGAGGACGAGACCTACGAGAAGGCGGACGTGGTGATCGGGACCTCCAACCAAGCGGTCTTCAACTATGCCCTGGGCACCCAGGAGGAACGCGACCGGCGCCCCATCGACAAGAACTACATGCGCCGCTACACCGACCGCAACCACACCACGCTGTCCGAGGTGCTGATGGGCGAGAAGCCGGGGCGGGAGAACGACGGACAGACCACGCTGCACCACAACTTCTCCGCCGGCATCCAGTTCGCCGCGGTGGGCTACCTGGTCTACCGCTACGCGAAGGATAACGGCCTCGGACACGAGCTGCCGCTGGAGTGGTTCCAGCAGGACATCCGGAACTAGTGACCTGTCACGTGCAATCGTGTTTCGTGCGGTCCGAGGGATGAGGATCCGCGGGACCTCGCGGTGCCGTTCCGGCGGCCCTGTCCCGCCGGGGGCGTGGCGTGGGCTCCCTCGTCCATGACGCAATTCCTGCCCCAAACCATCGGCCTCCTCACCGCGTGGACCTACGGCATCAGCATCGTCTCCGCGCGCCGGGGCCTGCAGTACTCCAACGCCACGACCGTCACGCTGCTCTCACTGATCTCGCAGACCGTGGTGCTGTGGACGCTTGTGGCACTGTTCACCGGGGTGCCGGCCGTAGGCGCCGCGTTCCTGTGGCCGGCGGTGATCGTGGGGTTTCTCATGCCCGTGGTGCGCTGGCTCACCTACACCGGCATCGCGCACATCGGCGCCGCCCGGGGCACGGCGCTGCGCTCGACCCACCCGCTCTTCAGCACCCTGCTGGCGCTGACCTTCCTGGGCGAGAACGCTACCCTGCCGGTCCTCGCCGGCATCGTGCTGGTCGTGGCGGGCATCACCCTCATCTCGTGGCGCGACGAAGAACGGCGGGCCGGCGCCCGCTGGTGGCACGGCGTCTATTCCCTGGGCGGCGCCTTCAGCGCCGCGGCCGTGCACAACATCGCGCGCTACTCGTTGCAGGGGGCCGGCTACCCGATCCTGTTCGCGGCCATCGTCGGGGCCGTGTCGCTGACGACGTTCGGCGGCTACCTGGCGTTGCCGGGAACACCCACCCGGCCGGTGTGGAACCGGGAGTCCCTGGGACCGTTCGTGATCGCGGCACTGCTGGAGAACCTGGGGTTCCTGCTGTTCGTCACCGCCCTCAGCGTCGGCCCGGTGGTGCTCGTCACGCCCATGGTGGCCACCCAGCCCATGTGGGTGCTGCTCTATGCCGTGGTCTTCCTGCGTAGCGTCGAGATGGTGACCCGGCGCACCGTGGGCGGCAGCCTCGCGGTGGTGGCCGGGACCCTGGCCATCACCCTGGGAGGCGCGCCGCGATGAGGGACGCCGCATGGGGCGACCACCCCGGCCACTGGAAGGTGCCCTGAAGGTGGCCTGGCTCGCACCGCGCCTGCTGCGCAACTTCGTGCTGCTCTACGGCAGCTCCCTCTTCTCCGGGCTCGCCTGGGGCATGGTGCTGCCCACCATCCCGGTGCTTTCCGGCTCCTTCGACATCTCCATGGGTGCCGCCGCCCAGACGGTCACCGCCTGGGCCACGGGCCGCTTCTGCGGCACGCCCGTGAGCGGCATCATGCTCGACCGCGTCGGCCCGCGCATGATGATGGTGGGCGGCGCCGCCGTCACCGGCGTGGCCGCCATCGCAGCGTTTCTGAGCCCCTCCTTCGCCGGACTGCTCCTGGCGCTGTTCGTCATCGGCGCCGCGGACGCGGTGTGGGCCATGGGGCGGGAGGTGACCGGCATCGACCTCACCGCCCAGAACCAGCGCGGCCGGGTCATGAGCGGTTTCCACGGCGTGCACCACAGCGGCGTGACCCTGGGACCGCTGGTGGGCGGTTTCCTCACCGTGTCCGCGGGTTTCCGTACCGTGTTCATCGCCTCCGCCGTCGTTTCCGCGCTCGCGACCCTTTGCGGCCTGGCGGTGGACAAGCCGGCGGTCCGGAGCGCGGCGCCGCGGGCCCCCGCGCGGGCCGTCTCCAGCAGCCTGAGCCTGCGCCACTGGCCCGGACGCCTGGTCCGCCTCTACCGCGAGGTGGAGCCGTCACTCCGTCCCACGTATTCCGTCCTGGTGGTGGCCACGGCCGCCAGCCTGATGTTCCGGCTGACCCTCCAGAGCATGCTGCCGCTCTACGCCGGCGCGTACCTGGGCTTCACTCCGGTGGAAGTGGGGGCGCTCTTCTCCATCTCCGGGCTGGTGGTCTTCTTCATGATCGTGCCCGCGGGCTTCGTGCTCGACAAGGTGGGGAGAAAATGGGCCACGGTGCCGAGCACCGTGATTCCCGCCGTGGTCTTCGTCGCCATTCCGCTGTGCAGCACCTTCCTGCAATTGGCTGTGCTGCTATCGATCCTCGGCATAGCCAACGGCCTCTCCCTGGGCTGCCTCGCCACCTCCACCTACGATGTGGCGCCGCAGCACGTGCGCGGCCGCCTCCAGGCCATGCGCCGCACCATCGCCGACCTGGCGGGCCTCGGCGCCCCCCTGGCCGGAGGCATGCTCGCCAACGCGTTCTATCCGGGCGTGCCCTTCCTCGCCCTGACCCCGATCCTGTGGGTGGCGACCGTGCTGCTGGCGTTCGTAGCGAAAGAGACGTTGGAGCGGTGACAACTCACGGTCCGGTCGGACCGTCGTCCTCGGAGGAGTCCGCCGCTTCGAGCTGCTCGCGGAAGCGTTCGGTGGCCGCCCAGGCTGCCTCGTACTGGCTTTCGTCGATGCGGCCGCGCATCCGCTCCACCCGGAGCAGCAGGAAGTACGTCTGGATGACGTCCTGGCGGCAGTACTCGTGGATCTCCGCCAGGCGGCCGGCCTCCCACATGTCCTGGACCATGGAGCCGTCGATGTTGCCCTTGCCGCGCAGGCCGATGAGCTTGCACAGGAGGTCGAAGCCGCCGCGGATGCGGTTGACGCCGTGGTTGCCGATGAACTCGTAGAGGTCGTAGTGGCCGTCCTCCGAGTAGCGGTAGCGGTGCCCGAAACGCTGGTTGAAGTAGCGCGGCGCCCGGCAGCCGTACTTGAGGGCGTGGAGCTCCAGGACGGGGAGGTCGAAGTTGCGGCCGTTGAACGACACCAGCGTGCCGTTGAAGCGTTCGACCCGCTCCCAGAAGTCCCGGACGATGGCCTCCTCGCCGTAGTCGTCGGCGCACAGGGTCTCGACGCTGGCGAGCACGCCGTCGTTGTTCACGATGCCGACCGCGATGGAGATGGGTACGTGGAAGGAGAGCGGAAGGAAATCGCTGCCGGTCTCCGCCACGCGCTCGGCGCGCAGGCGCTCGTAGGCGACCCGGTCGGAGACGTCATCGTTGGGAGCGTACACCGACTTGACCAGAGCCTTGTCGATGCGGGTCTCTATGTCGAAGACGGCGTAGGTCATCGCATTGCCTGACGGGATCCGTCGCCGGGACAGCGGCGCCTCGGCCCTACTCCGGCCGCACCAGCAGCACGCGGTCGGCCGGCAACTCCAGCGGCAGGCGCTCCCAGGACTCGCCCTCGTCCTCGGAGACGAGGATGTCGCCCTTGCCCTTCTGGCCGGCGTCGGCGGAACGACCGCGGGAGACGGCTCCGAGGCCGGCGTAGACGCGGACCGGATTCTCGGGATGCTGGGTCAGCGCCCATACCATCTGCAGCATGTGGTCGGGCAGCCCGCGGTCGACGCCCACCCGTTCCCAGCGTTCGGCGAGATCGCGGCTGCGAAACAGCGCGCCCTGCGCCTTCTCGGGACGGTCCCAGTAGCCCGGCGACTTGTCCGCGGTGGCCACCAGCACCACCGGAGGGTCTCCCGGCAGGAAGACGAAGTCATGGAAGTAGTCCCGGGTCATGCCGTATTCCGCGCGCTGCCAACCCGCGCCCGGATCGGCGCTGCGGAAGAAGCCCTGGGCGGTGGCCACGAACATGGGCCCCGTTGCCGCCTGCGTGGTGCTGATGTGGTGGATGTCGAGATAATCGATGCCGCCGCTGACGTCCTCGAAGGAGGCGCCGCGGTCGAAGGTGCGCACGATACCGCCGTGTTCCAGGCACACGTAGAGGGTGCGGGGATCGTCCGGCGCGACGAAGATGTGCCGGACATGCTCGCGGTGCGGCGGGCGCGGATAGGTCCACTTGGCGCGCACCTCGGACGGCATGTCCTGCAACGCGGACAGCTCCTCCCAGGTGTCGCCGCCGTCTTCGCTGCGGAACAGGTGGATGGGTTCGGTGCCGACGTAGACCACGTTCGGATCGGTGGGGTCGACGGTCACGGCGCGCACGTTGCCGGAGAAGACGGTGCGCCAGCGTTGCCCGCCGTCGTCGCTGCGGCACAGCCCCTCTCCCGCCACACTGGCGTAAACGGTCCCGGGCCGTTGCGCCGGGCCGTCAATGGCATCCACCGTGCCGGGAGGGAGCGCCACCTCCAACTCCTCCCAACCGCGACCCCGGTTGCGCCACACTTGAAGGCCTTCCTGCGTTCCCGCCAGTATGCGTTCGGTCATGGCCCTACCTCCGACTCGTATCCTGCTGGGCCAACCCGCGACCCCGCCACCGCCGCCCGAATCGTCATTGCGGTTTCGCGGTCAGGTCTTCGACGGCGGCCATCACTTCGACGTAGGTGCCGCAACGGCAGATGTTGCCGGACAGGTAGTCGCGCACTTCGGCTTCGTCGGGCTTGGGGTTCTCGCTGAGGAGGCCCTTGACGGCCATGATCATGCCCGGTGTGCAGAAGCCGCACTGGAAGGCCTGGCGGTCCAGGAACGCTTGCTGCACGGGATCGAGGTTGCCGTCCCGGCTGAGCCCCTCGATGGTGAGCACGTCGCGTCCCTCGGCGTTGCTGGCGAGCATCAGGCACGAACTGACGGGCTTTCCGTCCACCAGCACGGTACAGGAGCCGCACACGCCCACGCTGCAACCCTCGTGGGTTCCCTTGAGCCGCAGGTCGTCGCGCAACACGTCCAGCAGGGTCTGGTTGGACTTGACCGAA
The DNA here is from genome assembly GCA_026712905.1 of Deltaproteobacteria bacterium. Classification (NCBI taxonomy): domain Bacteria; kingdom Pseudomonadati; phylum Myxococcota; class Myxococcia; species Deltaproteobacteria bacterium. The sequence goes on along the minus strand of JAPOPM010000143.1, from coordinate 32,515 downwards.
AGCTCGCGTTCGCGTCCGTTGACGGTGGCGGTGATGAGATGTCGCATGGCTCCCTCTCGCTCTCTCCCTACCCTTCTTCCCCGGATGCGCTGGCCTCGCGCTCGGCCAGCGCCGCCACGATGCGCTCCGGGCGGAGCGGCAACTCGGTGATGTTGACGCCGCCCAGCGCGTTGGCCACGGCGTTGCCGATAGCCGGGACCACCGCCGGAATCACCGCCTCGCCCGCTCCCTTGGCGCCGAAAGGGCCGTCCGGGTGCGGGTTCTCCACCAGGAGCGACTGGAAGCGCTCCGGATGGTCCTCCATGGAGGGCAGCATGTACTCCAGCAGGGTGCCGTTCACCGGCTGGCCCTGCTCGAACACCATCTCCTCGAAGAACGCCGCGCCCAGGGCCTCCAGCATGGAGCCCTCGTTCTGGAGCCAGCACTGGAGCGGGTTGATGGCCTTGCCCACGTCCACCGAGGTGGCGATGTCGAGTACCCGCACCTTGCCGGTCTCCACGTCCACCTCCACCTCCGCGGCGCACGCCGAGAAAAACCAGAAGGCCGCGGCCTTGCCTTTGCCGGTCTTGGGATCGAGACCGCCCTTGACCTGGAAGTTGCAGTTCCCGAAGATGCTGCCCACGGAATCGCCGTACTTGACCCGCAGCAGTTGCGGAATCGTGAGACTCCGGTCGGGCACGCCCCGGACGCTCACGCCGCCGGCGCCGAGCTCGAGATCGGCCTTGTCCACCTCCAGCGCCTCCGCGCCGGCCTCCAGAAGCTGCTCGCGCACATCCTCGGCCGCCCGCAGCGCGGCGTTGCCCATGTGGAAGGTGGTGCGGCTGGAGCTGGTGGACTTGTCGTAGGGCGTCACGTCGGTATCGGGCGCGGACACGGTGACCCGCTCCACCGGAAAGCCCAGGCGGTCGGCGACGATCTGCGCCAGGCAGGTGCGCACCCCCTGGCCGATCTCGGTGCTGCTGGTGAGCAGCATCACCGAGCCGTCGCCGTTCAAGCGCACGCTGGCCGCCGACGCCGTCGGCGTCGTGGTGCTCTTCATGATCACCGCGAGGCCCTTGCCGCGCCGCAGCGTGCCCTGGCCGGCCTCGTCGGCCTGTTCCTCTCGGCCGCGCCAGCCGATACCCGCCGCGGCCTGCCGGAGACAGTCGGAAACGCCCACCGACACCAGTGACTCGCCGGTGACGAAGATGTCGCCTTCCTGCAGCAGATTCTTGAGCCGCAGCTCCAGCGGGTCCATGCCCAGATGCCTGGCGATGCGGTCCATCTCCGACTCGTAGGCCCACGCCGTGTGCGGCACGCCGACGCCGCGGTAGGGCCCCGCCGGCGGCAGGTTCGTGTACACCGCGTAGGTGGTGAGCCGGCGGTTGGGCACCCGGTACGGTCCGCTGGCCACGTAGGAACCGGTCTTGGCGTTGGCCGGCCCTGACAGGGCGTAGGCGCCCAGATCGTAGAAGACCTCCACCTCCCGCGCCACCAGGCTGCCGTCGTGCTTGAAGCCGGTCTTCATGCGCACGAAACCGCCGTAGCGCCGTCCCGTGAGGAACACCTCCTCGCGGGTGAGCACCCACTGCACCGGCCGGCCCGCCTTGCGCGCCAGCAGCGCCGTCACCGGCTCCAGACGGGCGTGGGTCTTGCCGCCGTAGCCGCCGCCCACGAACGGCACGACGACGCGGACGCCGCTCTCGGGCAGGTCGAAGATGCGCGCCAACTGTTCCTGGAGCCCCACCGCGTTCTGGCACGGCGTGTGCACCACGAGCCGGTTGGGGGATTCCCACAGCGCCGTGGCCACGTGCGGCTCGATGTGCCCATGCTGCACCGGCGGCATGCTGTAGGTGTTCTCGAAGATCTCGTCGGCCTCGGCGAAGCCCGCGTCGACGTCGCCGTCCCCGGCCCGGAACACGCTGCACACGTTGCCGCCGGCGTTAAGGTTGAGCTGCTCCCGAAAGACCGCCGCCTGGGTCTCGAAGCGCTCCTCGTGGATGATGGGCGCGGCCGGCCCGGCCGCCGCCACCACGTCGAAGACCGCCGGCAGAGGCTCGTATTCCACCTCGATGAGCTCCACCGCCTCCTCCGCGATCTCGCGCTCCTCCGCCGCCACCGCCGCCACGATGTCGCCGACGCAGCGCACCCGGTCGATGGCCAGCACGGGCTGGTCCTCCACCACCGCGCCGTAGTAGGGGTTGAGACCATCGAGGTCGTCGCGGGTCACGACGGCGATGACGCCGGGCAAGGCCGCGGCACGGCTCACGTCGACGCTGACGAGTTTCGCGTGCGGGTGGGGGCTCCGCAGGGCCTTGGCATGGAGCATGCCCGGAAGCTCGATGTCGGCGGTGTACTGGGCGGACCCGGCGACCTTGGCGTTACCGTCCACCCGCGGGACGTCGGTCCCGACGGCGCTCACGGGCACGCCTCCTGCCACGCCGCGGCCAGGGCGCGGCGCCCCAGCACCCGCACCAAGTGGCGCTTGTACGCCGCCGACCCGCGCAGATCGGGGATCGGGTCGATCTCCTCCGCGGCACGTTCGGCCATCCGTTGCAGCACCCCTTCGGTGGGATCCGTCTCGCGCAGAAGCAGCGGCCGGGCCGCCACCGCCCCCACCGCGAGCCGCGCCTCCACCGGACGGTCCCCCTCCAGCCGCACCAATGCGGTGATGCCCGCGCACGGCCGCTCCTCCGACGAGCCCGTAGTGAACTTGAGGTAGTCGCCCACCAACCGCCCGCGCACCGGCGGCACCGTCACCGCGGTCACCATCTCCCCCGGCTCCAGCGCCGTCTCGTAGGTGCCCAGGAGGAAGTCCGCGAGTTTCATGGCGCGCGTGCCACGGGTGCCGGTCAGCTCCACCTCGGCGTCGAGGGCAACCAACACCCCCGGCGGATCCGACTGGTGGTCGCCATGCGCCAAGTTGCCGCCGATGGTGGCCAGATGGCGGATACGGATGTTCGCCACCTGGTGGCAGGCCGCGGCCACAACCGGCAAGTGCTCCCGCACCACCGCCGAGGTCTCCACCTCGTGGATCGTGGCCATGGCCTCGATGCGCACCGCCCCGGCGCCGTCACGCGTGATGGCGTTAACGCCTTCCAGTTTCTTGAGATTGACGAGGGTTTCGGGGCGGAGGAGGCCCTGCTTGACGAGGATGAGGAGCGCCGTACCGCCGCTCACCGGCCGGACGTCTTCGCCGACATCCAGCATTTTGCAGGCTTCGGTGACGGTCTTGGGTTCAATGAGGTCGAAGTTGCGCATGGTCCTTGTTCACCTGCTCACACACGCACGCGTACCAGTGTTGACTCGATCTGGCAACCCGCCGTAAGGGCTCCCGTCAAGATGATCGCCTGTCAACAAGAACACATCTGTACATTTATCGGGTTTTGTGTGAAATGTGAGGTAACCACGTGGAAGGATGTAACCATGAGCCGCTTGTCCATTGAGTTGACCTCCGAACAGCATCAGCAACTGAAAGCCATCGCCGCCCTGCACGGCCAGACCCTCAAGGACTACATCCTTGAACGGACGCTGCCTCATTTGCCGCAGACCGAGTCCTTGTCCGAAGAGGATACCCTGCGCCGGCTGGAAGCGTTTCTAGAGCCTCGGATAGCCCAGGCGGAGCGCGGCGAAGTGGTCGAGGACTCTGTGGAGCAGATATTTGCCTCCGTCCGGCGTGACTACCGGTAGGCATGTTGCCCTATGAATTGACCTCCGCCGCGGCTTCCGACCTGCGCGACATTGCCCGTCACACCCTTTCCCGGTGGGGTCGGCGCCAGCAACAACGCTACGCGCGCCAACTGGCAACCTGTTGCCAGGCCATCGGCGACGGGAGCACCGTATCCCGGACATTTTCGGAACACCATCCATCAGTGTACGTCATGCGGTGCCAACACCACTACGTCTTCTTCCTGACCCCGACCGGTGGAAAACCCGTCATCATCGCCTTCCTGCACGAACGCATGGACCTGACGGCGCGCCTCCAAAGGCGCCTGACCCCCTAAGGTGGAGTCCATCATTGCGGCGTAGGGTTTTAGGCCATTTGATACGGCGATCAGTTCCGCTGCCGCCGGAACAGCCCCGCCACTCCTCCGCCAATCGCGAACGAGATCACCCCCAGCGCCACGAACCCCCAGTGAAAGCCCAGGTCGGCCACGAGGATGCCGGCGAGGAGGGGGCCGATCATGCGGCCGACGGAGGTGCCGCCGCGGATGAGCCCCAGGGCGACGCCCTTGCCGGAGTCGTCGGCGACCTGGAGGGCCAGGGTGGTGGAGCCCACGTTGGAGAGGCCGAAGCCGGCGGTCATCAGACACAGGGGCACGACCAGCGCGATGTAGCTCTGCCCGAAGACCTGCAGGACGAAGGCGGGGACGGTGACGAAGACGCCCAGGAGGATCACCGTGCGGGTGCCAACGCGGTCGCACAGCCATCCTCCGGTAAGCCTTCCGGCGGTGTCGGCCAGACGCGAGATGCTGACCATGGTGCCGATGATGTCGAGGGTGAGGCCGCGGCGCACCGCCAGGAACGGGAAGGCGATGCGGGTGACGCCGATGAGGCAAAGGAACGACTGGAAGATGGCGAGGCAGGCGCCGAGAAACGCCGGCTGGGCCAGGAGCCCCTTGCCCACGCGCCACAGGGGCATCGATCCGCGCTCCACCGGCTTCTCGGTGCGGTGTCCACGCGCCAGCAGAAGGAGGACGAATCCGATGCTCTGAGGCACCGCCACCACCAGAAAGAGCTTGTCGAGGCCCCACCACTCGCCCACGAACCCGCCCATGGTGGGTCCCAGGGCGAAACCCAGGCCCAGGGCGGCGGCCACCTGCCCCTGCGCCTTGCCCTGCTGCTCGGGCGTGGACTGCATGAACACGATGCGCCGTATGGCGAGGCTGAACATGGCCTCGGTGAGCCCGATGATGCCGAAGGCCACCAGGAACACCGCCAGATTGTCCCGGAAGGCGTAGCCCAACAGGCCCGTGACCACGGCCACGAGCACCGAGCCCAGCAAGAGAAAGCTTGAGCGGAAATAGGACGCCAGCGTGCCCGACAACACGTCCGAGCACAGCGCGCCGACTCCGTTGACCACCAGCGGCATGCCCACCACGGACACGGGGAATCCCTTGGCGTGCATGTAGAACGGCGCCAGCATGGCGCTGCCGATGGCGCCGGAGGCCATGCAGATGGACGCCAGGGAGTACAGCAGGTTGGAAGAGATTCCCATCGGAACGCGCCTCATTCCTCATCGCCCGTGGCGTCAGTCGGCGCCGTCGCCCCTTCCCCATCCGCGCAGGCGCCCGACGAGGACAAGGCCGAGCGCGAAGAAAGGCAGCGGCAGCAACCACAGCATGGCGGCCCGCTGCGCGGCCACGAACCCCGGCACACCCGCGCCTTCCATCAGCGCCACGGCCAGCCCGATGCCCAGGGCACCCGCCCCCGGGCCGCACGCCGAGAGCAGCCCGCCGACGAGACCGTAGTGTTCGCGGGGCGCCAGCCCGAACACCGTCTTCTGATGCGCCGGCAGGAAGACGCCCACGCCGGTCCCCACCAGTGCAAGGGCCAGCAACACCATGGCCGGACTCGATCCGTCTTGCAAGCCGGCGTAGGCGACGATCCCGGCCGCGCCCGCCACCAGTCCCCCCGCCACCAGCATCCAGGGCTCCACGCGATCCGACAAACGTCCGCTCACGGGCGAGCAGACCGCGGCCACCACCGGCAACGTCGTCAGAATGAGCCCGAGGTGGAGCGGCGTCACGTCCAGCACGTTGCGCATGTACAGAGGCGACAGCAGGAAGATGGGGAAATAGGCCGCCGAGAACAGCACCATGGCGAGGAACGCCAACACCAGAGGGACGTTCGTCATCACCTGCAACGGGATCAGCGGCCGCCGCGCCCGGAACTGGCGCAGCAGGAAGGCCGCCATGCCGGCGCCGCCCAGAAGGAACCACCCGGCGATGAAGGGCGAACGCCAACCGCTGTTGGCGCCGACGCTCAGCCCCACCAGGACCGACGGAAAACCCAGGATCAGGGCCGCTGCCCCCGGGTAGTCGAAGGGCTCGCGGCTGCGCTGCTCCCGGTCTCGCAGCATGAGCCAGACGGCTACGCTGACCGCCATCCCGATGGCGGCGTTGGCCAGGAACACCGAGCGCCAGCCCGCCACATGGATGAAGAAACCGCCCAGGGCCGGTCCGGTGGCGCGTCCGATCCCCGCCGCCGACAACAGGACACCCAGGCTCCAGCCGGTCCGTTCCGGCCGTGCGACCGTGGCCGTGATGGCCGTCGACATGGGGTTGGCCATGGCCAGACCCACGGTCATGACCAATCGGCAAGCGATCAATTGCGCGAATGTCTGCGAGGCGGCGACCAGCGCCGCGCCCGCGCCGTAGAGGGACACCCCCACCCTGTAGAGCCGGTTGCGGCCGAGGATGTCCCCTGCCCTGCCCAGACACAGGGCCACGCTTGAGGACAGCACCAAGCCCATGGTGGCGATCCACTGCACCGCCGACAGGCTGCTGCCGAACTCGGCCTGGATCATGGGGACGGCGACGTTAATACTGCCGTAGCTGTTGAAGAACAGGAAGGTGCCGGCGGAAAGGACGCTCAACACCCGGATTTCACGAGCCTCGGCCCGCATGTTTCCAGCCGTGCATGCGTCAGTCGTCCTGGACGACTCCCTTGACCACGTAGTCGCCGGACTTCTCGTCCGCCTCGAGGTTCAGCAGGTTCAGGGACTGGGCCTCTTCCAGCAGCTTCCCGAAGGATCGGAAGCCGTGGTAGCGCTCGTTGAAACCGGGCTTGCGGCGCTTGAGCGTCTGCTTGACCATGGAGCCCCAGATGGTGTCCTTGGCGCCGCGCTCGTCGAACAGGTGGGCGACGGTTTCCACCACCAGGTCGAGGGCCTCCTGGGCCTCCTTCAGCTCCCTTTCCTCGGCCGGGGCCTTCTCCTCCGGCGGCGCCTTTTCTTCCGGTGGAACCTTCTCCTCGGCCGGGGCCTTCCCCTCCGGCGGCACCTTTCCCTCCGCCGGCGCGGCGGCGGTCTTGCGCGGCGCGCGCCCCGTGCGCTCGCGCTTGGCGCCGCCCCGGCGCTTCGACTCGCGCACGAGGTCGTCGTAGTAGATGAACTCGTCGCAGTTGGCGATGAGCAGATCCGAGGTGGAGTTCTTCACGCCGACGCCGATGACCACCTTGTTGTTCTCGCGCAGCTTGCTCACCAGCGCGGAGAAGTCGGAGTCGCCGCTGATGATCACGAAGGTGTCCACGTGCGACTTCGTGTAGCACAGGTCCAGGGCGTCCACGACCATGCGGATGTCCGCGGAGTTCTTGCCCGACTGGCGCACGTGGGGGATCTCGATCATCTCGAAGGAGGCCTCGTGCATGGCCGCCTTGTACTCGCGATAGCGCTCCCAGTCGCAGTACGCCTTCTTCACCACGATCTTGCCCTTGACCAGTAGCCGGTCGAGGACCTTGCGCATGTCGAAGTTGGCGTAGCGCGCATCGCGCACCCCGATGGCGATGTTCTCGAAGTCGCAGTAGAGCGCCAGGTTTTCGGTCTGTGTCATGTTGTCGTGTTGGTTCTTTTCAGCCACCGCTCACCTCTTCACCACGTTCACCGGAGAGTCCTCCATGTAGCCCTTGATGGCGGCGAGGTAGCCGTCGAAGTAGGCGCCGTAGTTCGCCTCCTCCACGTAGCCCAGGTGCGGCGTGATGATCGTGTTGTCGCAATTCCGAAGCGGATGATCCAGCGGCAGGGGCTCCGTGTCGAAGACGTCCAGGCCGGCTCCACCGATGACTCCGCGTTGCAAGGCGTCCACCAGGGCAGCCTCGTCGATGATGGGGCCGCGGGAGGTATTGACCACTAGGGCCGTGGGCTTCATTCGCGCCAGGTCGGTGCCCCGGAACAGGGCGCGGGTGCGGTCGCTCAGAACCAGGTGGATGGTGAGGACGTCGGAGCGCGCCAGCAGCTCCTCCTTGCTCACCAGGGTCACGCCCACCTCACTGCAACGCTCCTCGGTCAGGTTCTGGCTCCATGCGACGACGTCCATGTCGAAGGCGAGGCCCACGCGGGCCACGCGGGCGCCGAGCTTGCCCAGGCCGGCCACGCCCAGGGTCTTGCCGGGAAGGCCGGTGCCCACGGTCTCCTGCCAGCCACCCGCGCGCGTGGCCCGGTCTTCCCGCGGGATGTGGCGCAACAGTCCGAGGATCAGGCCCCAGGTGAGTTCGGCGGTGGGCGCGCCCACGCTGGGCGTGCCGCACACGGTCACGCCTCTTTCGCGCGCGCCGTCCAGGTCAATGGACGCGTTGCGCATGCCGCTCGTGACCAGCAGCCGCAGGTTGGGCAGGCGCTCCAGGAGCGTGCGCCGGAAGGGCGTGCGCTCGCGCATGACGCAGACCGCGTCGAACGGCCGCAGCCGTTCAGCCAGGTCGTCCTCGTCGCTCAAATGATCGTGGAAGACCGTCACCTCCAAGCCTTCCGGGAGCTCCCGCGCGTCCAGGAGCGACTGGGCGACGCTTTGATAATCATCCAGGAAGGCGGCGTGCAACTTGCTCATGTGTACCTTTCACGTGTTTCGCGCACAGGCGCACGGCCTGCTCCCGCGTTCGTCGCTCCAAGTGCGGAGGGCGCGACCGGGCAGGCCAATGATACGCGACAGGCCAGGAAGTCCCACAAGTTCTTCAGGACTCGAGATCGCGGAGAACGGCGCGGCAGGGAGCTCCGTCCGCGCCGGCGATACAGACGGGAAAGCAGATCAGTTCGTACGCTCCCGGGCGGATATCCGTCAGGTCGACGCCCTCCAGCAGCGCGAGTCCGTGGTCCAGGAAGGCCCGGTGCACCGGCACCTGCTCGTCCGCGTGGGCGACCGAGAGGTAGTCGAGTCCCACGAGCCGGTAGCCCTTGGCCACCAGGGCATCGGCCGCTTCCACCGAGAAGGCCACGAAGTCGGGGTCATACGCGGCGCGCCGGAGCAGCTCCGAGTTGCTCGTCTTGAACAGGACACGCTCGCCCGGCGGGAGCTGTGCGACATGCTCGGCGGTGATGTAGCGGTGCGCATCCACCTCGTGCACCAGCGCCGGCCCGATGAAAAGCTCCAGCGGCAACTCGTCGATGGAGGCGCCCTCGGGAACGAAATGGAACGGCGCATCCATGTGCGTGCCGCTGTGGACGCTCATGTTCACGCTGGACGAGTTGTTGTGGTCGCCGCGCTGCATGCGCCTGCGGTCCAGCAACTCGAAAGGCGCCGCGGTCACCCAGCGCGCGCTGGCGGGGCTGAGCTTGAGCGAAATGTCGTAGTACTGCATCCTCGTTTCCGGACTGTCGCTACAGGTCCTTGCACATGGCCGATTGGGGTACTTCCGCACAGAATTCGGCCAGCCGCTCCTGGTCCACACGGTCGGCCGGCGCCGCCTCCTCCGGCTCTTCCTGCACGGGCTCGGCCGCATTGACGGGCTTCGGTACGCCGTCGCTTTGCGCCTTCAGGAGCGCCGCAACCTCGGCGTAACGCCGTTGGGTAGCCTTCATGCTCTCCTCCAGGGCCAGGGCAAGCTCCTCCCAACGCTTGTCGTCACGTTCGTTGCGCCGGGCGAGGGCCTGCCCCTGAGTCGCCACCGTTTCCGCCACACCCACCAGCCGTTCTTCCAGATTCGCCAGGGTCTGGTCCTGGCGCGCGGTGGCGCCCGGGGGCTTGGCGAGACTCGTTCCCAAGTCCTTCAGTTGCTGGGTCAGGCTCCCCCGGTTCTTTTCAACGAGCGCCGACAACTGCTGGTTCCCTTGCGCCACGCGACCCACCTCCCGCTCGAGACTCTCGCGCACGGCGGCGAGACTCTTGTCCCGTTGATCACGGAGCTGTCGCGCCCACTTCTTCAACTCCTGCTGCAGCACCTCCCTTTGCGCGGCCGATAGCGCGGCCGCAAGCTTGCCCTCCAACGCCGTCTTCTCCGGGCCCTCGGACAAGCCGGCGGCTCCGAGCAGCTCCACCGCCTCGCGCACCCGCGCGAGCTGCCCTTCGGCATGGGCAAGCGAGATCATCATCTCGGTCATGTTGGTTTCATTGCCCTGGGCCGTCCGGGCGAGAGAGGCCTTCAGCTCGCGGATCTCCCACGCGGTGTACCCCAGCGTCACCGTGGCCACCACGAGTACCAGGAACGTGATCGTCTTGCCGAACAACGAGCTCATCGGCGTGGTCGTTGGCGGCCGGTAGCGGCCGCCGGGTCAGTTGGCCGCGGCCTCCAGCCGGCCGGCGGCTTCGGGGCTGAGTTGAGGGCGCACGAAGGCCTGATAGATGGACTCGTTCTGCAGCCACATGATGTCCACCCGGGTTCTCACGGCCGCGCGCATCTCCTCCTGAAGCCCCGCGTCCATGATATGGTCCTTGATCACATCCACGATGAAGTTTCCGTGTCCTTCGTCATGGTACTCGTGTGCCCGGAAGAACGCCAGAGCCTCCGAAGGGATCCAGGGGTAATTCGTCTCAAGCGCCTGCCGTTCTTCGCCCATGCGCTTGGGGCCCTCCCCCTCGAAGACCAGTCCGGTGCCGATGGCCACGGCCCAGTGGCTCTGCTGCACCAGTTGCACGTACATCTCCAGGGCTGCCTTGATTCCCGGCAGGGGTTCGTAGCCTTGCATTTCCTCGCGCGGGATGCCCATGCCCTCGCCGAAACGGGTCCAAAGCTCCGCGTGGCTGGGGTATTCGCCGCCGAACAGATCCTCGCCTTCCTCCTCCACCATGTTCTCCAGCAGCATGCGCCGCAACGCCTGGATGGGGCACTTCTGGTAGCGGATGCCGAAGAACCGGTGAATGTGGCGGAACTCGTGGAACTGGTTCTTGGCCCAGCCCTGCAACTGCTCGCGGGTGAGGTCTCCGCCCAGGAGCAGTCGCCGCACCGGATGCACCGGATACCGGCCCCGCAAAACCACACGGAGGTCGTCGACCAGCGCTTCCGGCGCGAGCACTTCCATCTCTCTCTCCAGACTCCGCCCGGCTACTGGCCGGGAACGAAGAGCTGCTGGCGCCGCACCTGGCCAGGGAAGACGTCCTTGCACTCGCCGTCCTCGAGCACGACCTCACCGTTGACCACCACCGCGCCAATGCCCGGCGGATGGCGGAAGATCTCGTTCTCGTCGAGCTTCTTGGGCATACGCTTGCTGGCGAGATCGTCGACCTTGTCCGGATCGAACACGGTGACGTCGGCCGGCAGGCCGGTCTTGAGGATGCCCCGGTTCATTCGCAGCTTGGCCGCGGGATGACCAGTTACCTTGTGCACCGCCTCCTCGAGGTTGAAGAGTTTCTTGTCGCGGCGCCAGTAGCCCAGCACCCGGGTGGGGGCGCCGTGCCAGAAGAAACGGTCCAGGTGCGCGCCGGCGTCGGTGCCGATGAGCCCCTCGGTGGTCTTGATCATGTCGGCGAGCAGGTCCATGTGCCCGTTGGCGAAACCCTGGTAGTACAGCTTGGATGCCAAGCCGTCTTCGAGCCAAGTGTCGAAGAAGGCATCCGGTTCGGACTTGCCGCCGGCCGCGGCGATCTCGGCGACGTTCTGTCCCTCGCGGGCCTTGAGGTCGGCGCGCTCCATCATGTCGAAGTACACCCCTTGCCATCCGAGCCACTCGATGTAGGCGGGCTCGCCCGCGTTCTCGCGCCGCTGCTCGTCCAGCTTCCTGCGCACGTCGGGATCCTGGAGCTTGCGCGCCAGCTCGCCGCGGTTCTGCTTGATCTCCTCCCACAAGGGCAGGCCGTCGAAGATGAAGCAGTCGTCCACGTCGAAGCGCCGGATGTGCGAATACGGGATCACCACCCCGTAGATGTCCTTGCCCTGTCCCCGCGCTTCCTTCATGTAGTCGATGGCGCGTTCTCCGTCCGCCCTTTCGCCGGGCCGCACGCGGAACTCATTGCCGATCATCGGCACGTTGATCTTCTCCACCAGTTCGGGAAAGCCGCTCTCGGGCTTCAGGAGGTTGCCGAAACCGTTGAACTGGAAGCAGCCGCCGTACTCGCCGGCCACGTTGGCGAGGGCCGCCATCTCTTCCTGGGTGGCCAGCGTGCTGGGAGTGCCGGCGTGGATGGCGGGGCCGCCGCGCGGGCTGGACGAGAAGCCGATGCCGCCGGCCTCCATCCCTTCGCGCACCATCTGCTTCATTTTCTCCAGCTCGTCCGGCGTGGCTTCGCGCTGGTAGGCCGCCTCGCCCATGACCACCAGCCGCACCGGGGAGTGAGGCACCAGGGCGGCCACGTTCACGCCCACCCGGCCCTCGAGGTAATCCAGATACTCGGGAAACGTCGTCCAGTTCCAGTCATCGTCGTTGACGTAGTCGTCGAGCACCCGGCGCAGGTACTTGATCAGCACGTCGCGCGGCTCGCCCTTGGCCGGCACCGGCGCGATGGAGGCGCCGCAGTCGCCGATGACGATGGACGTGACGCCGTAGTTGACCACGGGATTGCCGTGGGGATACTGCACGATGAAAAGGTCCATGTGGGTGTGGGAGTCGATGAATCCCGGCGCCACCACCTGGCCGCGCGCGTCGATCTCGGTCGTGCCTGGGCCGACGTTCTTGCCGATGTCCGCGATGGTTCCTCCATCGATCGCAACGTCCGCCTCGAAGCCGGGGCTTCCGGTACCGTCGACCACCAGCCCGTTCTTTACGACCAGATCATGCGCCATGGTTCTTCCCCCTTCTGCTGGGTGTGGAATTTACTTCTCCGACTCCCCCAAATTAGACCGAAAGTCTCCATCGCGTCAAGGAACGGCCCTTTCGCAAACCGGCACGGCAACGCGCAAAGACGCGCCTGCGTGCGTCCACCGGCTGGACGGTGTTCCCGCTTTTGACTAGACTTCCCGCGTGACTCATTTGTCGGCAGACGTGCTGGTGGTGGGAGCGGGCGGCGCGGGCATGTACGCGGCCATCGCCGCGGCCAAACAGGATGCGTCCGTGCTGTTGCTGGACAAGTCGCTCGTGGGGCGCGGCGGCGCCACCATCATGGCGCAGATGACCGTGGCCGCCGCCATCGGCCACGAAGAGCGCGACCACTGGGCCGACCACCTCGACGACACGCTCGCCGCCGGCCGCGAGTTGTGCGACGAGAAGCTCGCGCGCCTCTTGTGCGAGAACGGTCCCGCCCGGATTTTCGAGATGGACCGATGGGGCGCCCACTGGGCGCGCGGCGGCGGCGGACGCATCCGCCAGGTCCAGGCACCCGGACACGGCCGCGCGCGCTGCTGCTACGTGGACTTCCTCAACACCGGGCCGGGGGTGGCCGGGACACTGCGGCGCCAGGTGAGCACGATGAGCGGAGTGCGCCGGGTCAGCAACGTGACCGTCACCGATGTAGTGGTCCACGACGGCCGCGCGGTGGGAGCCGTGGGCATGGACGTGGTCTCCGGCGACATCGTCACCTTCGCGGCCAAGGCCGTCATCCTGGCGGCGGGCGGGCTCACCAAAATCTTCCGGCGCAACAGCGCCTCCACCAACATGGGCGGCGAGGCCTACGCGCTGGCCTTGCGGGCCGGCGCCGACCTCATCGACATGGAGTTCGTGCAGTTCTTTCCCATCGCCCACCTGGCGCCCCGGCTCGTGGGCATGGACCCCATCATGTGGGACCCCTTTCGCTACAAGCTCGGCGGCCGGCTGCTGAACGGAGACTTCGAGGAGTTCATGCACCGCTACGGCGGCCAGGACAGCGGCAAGTACACCACCGTGCGCGACCAGGCCTCCTACGCCATCCTGAAGGAGGTGGAGGCCGGCCGGGGCTCCCCCCACGGCGGCGTCTACCTGGACTTCCGGCACGTTCCCGACGCGACCCTGCGGGACGCCTTCGGGCCGGTCATCGACCGGCTGGCGACGAACGGCATCGACCTCACGAAGACGCCGGTGGAGGTGGCGCCGACGGCACACTACCACATGGGCGGCATCCGCGTGGACGAGCGCATGGAGACCCGCGTGCCGGGCCTCTACGCCGCCGGCGAGGCCGTGGGCGGGGCCAACGGCGCCAACCGCCTGTCCGGCAACGCCATCACCGAGGCGCTGGTGTTCGGCGAATGCGCGGGGCGCGCGGCCGGCAACGCCGCGGCCGGCACCCCCTCGGGTTGGAGCGACGCGGTGGGCGAGGACGCGGCGGTGCGCCTCCGCCGCGCCGCGGACACGAAGCCGGACGACGGCGTTCCCGCGAACGTCCTGCAACTCCGGCTTCAGGACCTCATGTGGGAGGACGTCGGATCGTTCCGAACGGGCGGCCAACTGCGCCGCGCGCTCGACGGCATCCGCGAAATCCGGGAGACGCCCGCCGCGGTGCACGCCGCCGACGGCTACAACCTCGACCTGCAGGACCGGCTGGAGCTGGACGCCATGCTCACCACGGCCGAGGCGGTGGCACGGGCCGCGCTGGGGCGCGCCGAGAGCCGCGGCGCCCACCAGCGCCTGGACTTCCCCGAGAGCGACCCGGCGCTCGTCCGCAACCAGGCGGTCGAAATGAAGGGCGAAGAAGTGGCGGCGCGCTGGTAGGATGGGGAGCAAGACGCCCGACGCTGTGAATCGTCATTCCCGCGGAAGCGGGAATCCAGGGGTGGGGAGAGTCGAGTTCAAGATGAACGGCACGACACCGCGGACCAACCATACGACCACCGAGTTGCGCGTGCGGCGCGGCGGCAGCGGCGACCCTGAACGGCACGACGTGTACCGGGTGCCCTACGAAGAGGGCATGTCCGTCCTCGACGCGCTGGTGTGGGTGCGCGCCCACGTGGACTCGAGCCTGGCGTTCCACTACGGCTGCGTCAACGCCAACGCGTGCAAGACCTGCATGGCCCTGGTGGACGGACAGGTGGCCTACCTGTGCACCGCGCGCCTCGCACCCGAGGGAGCCCGGGTGGAACCGTTGCCCAAGCGGCCGTTGATCCGCGACCTCGTGACCGACACCGTGCCCGACGACGAGAAGCTGTAAGCACCCGACCCGTTTCCACACCGCGACAGGACGACGGAACCATGGAGCCAAAATCCTACGACTTGGTGGTCATCGGCAGCGGCCCGGCCGGCCAGAAAGGCGCCATCGCGGCCGCCAAGATGGGCAAGCGCGTGGCGCTCGTCGACCGCTACGACATGCTCGGCGGCGTGTGCCTGCACGCCGGCACCATCCCCAGCAAGACCCTGCGGCTGGCGGTGCTCTACCTCACGGGCTTCCAGCAGAAATCGTTCTACGGGCAAGCCTACTCGCCCAAGGCGCACCTCACGGTGGACGACCTCATGTTCCGCGTGCGCACCGTCGTCGAACGGGAACAGGCCCAGGTGACGGACCAGCTCCAGCGCAATGACGTGACCCTGGTGAACGGGTGGGCGCGTTTCGTCGACGCCCATACGCTGCAGGTGGAGGACGGGCAACTCGTCCGCGGCGACCACATCCTCATCGCCTGCGGCACGCGCTCGGCCCGGGACCCGGAGATCCCCTACGACGGCCACAAGGTCATGTTGGCGGAAGATCTCGGCAGCGCCGGCCACGGCGAGATCCCCCGGCGCGTGATCGTGGTGGGCGCCGGCGTGATCGGCCTGGAATACGCCTCCATGTTCTCCGCGTTGGGCGTGCGCGTGACGCTCATCGAAAGCCGCGACACCATGCTGGACTTCGTGGACCGGGAGATCATCGAGGCGCTGCGCTACCACATGCGCCGGCGCGACGCCATCTTCCGCCTGGGGGAACACGTGACCGGCGTGCGCATTCTGGACAACGGCCTGGTGCGCGCCGAACTGGAGAGCGGCAAGCGGGTCACCGGCGACGCCCTCCTGTACACCGTGGGCCGGCAGTCCAACGCCGACCAGCTCGGACTCGACCGCATCGGCATCGGCACCGACACGCGCGGGCGCGTCGCCGTCAACGACAAATTCCAGACCGAGCGCCCTCACATCTACGCCGTGGGCGACTGCATCGGCTTCCCCGCGCTGGCCTCCACCTCCATGGAGCAGGGTCGTCTCGCCAGCACCCACATGTTCGACGGCCCGTCATTCAAGTCCGCGCCCTTCTTCCCTTACGGCATCTACACCATCCCGGAGATTTCCATGGTCGGCCGCACCGAGCAGGAGCTCACCGCCGAGCGCGTCCCCTACGAAGTGGGCAAGGCCCTCTACGAGGACGTCTCCAAGGCCCAGATGGTGGGCGACCGCGCCGGCATGCTGAAGCTGATCTTCGACCCCGACACCCTCAAGCTCCTCAGCGTCCACGCCATCGGCGAGGAATCCACCGAGATCATCCACATCGGCCACGCCGTCATCGCCCTCGGCGGCACCATCGAATACTTCCGCGACAACGTCTTCAACTACCCCACCTTCGCCGAAGCCTACAAGGTGGCCGCGTACGACGGGTTCAACAAGATCGCAGAGGTGCGGTAGGCGTTCCACCAAGATCACCCATCACACAGCTGTGTTCCTGTGCCGCCGAGCATAACCGTCACCGCCGCAAACGCTACCCGACTTGATCCGCGTATTCAATTGACACGCGGTACGGATCGTATATTCTGAACATATACGTGATGCTTGACTTGAATCGAATCGTCGGCTTCCAATGGGACGACGGGAACGCTCGAAAGAACACCGACAAACACGGGGTTGAGCAAGCGGAAGCGGAACAGGTCTTTTTCAACGAACCGTGGCTGGTCGTTACGGATGTTGGCCACAGCGCGACCGAAATCCGATTTCACGCGCTGGGAAAGGCAAACGCGGGGCGACGGCTCCATGTGACCTTCACCCTACGGGACAATGACACAAGGATACGGGTCATTTCGGCCCGAGATATGAGCCGCAGGGAGCGAGCCCGCTATGAGCAAGAAGCGTAAAACGGTGCCTACTTTCGAAAGCGAGGCGACGGAGCGTGCTTTCTGGGAGAGCCACGACTCCACCGACTACGTGGACTGGAGCCAAGCGGAGCGCGTCCGTCTTCCCAATCTGAAACCCTCGAGTAAGGCTATTTCGCTGAGGTTGCCGGTAGACCTGCTCGAGCGGATCAAGACTGCGGCGAACAAACGGGACGTTCCCTATCAGTCCCTGATCAAGATATGGTTGTCCGAAAAGGTGGACGCCGGGTAGGCCACCTTTCCGTCTCCTCTGGCACCCCCCTTCCCCACCCCTGGATTCCCGCTTCCGCGGGAATGACGTAACCCGTACGTCGTTGCCAGACGAGTGTTGACACAGCCTGTCTCGCGGGAATGACGGATTTGAAAGCTCTCCGCCCACACCGGATCCTACCGTGTTCTTGTGGAACCCTCCGCTCTGCGCCGATGGTGCAACCGTGGCGTTGTGGGTCCTCTACGCGAACCGCGGGATGATCTCCGTGCCGAGGCGGCGGAGCTGGTCGTGGATGGCGGCGGGAGGGCAGGCGGGGCGGGCGACGAACTTGGAGGCGCCGGCGTCGATGAAGCGCTGGATGGCGGCGGTGATGTCGTCGGCGGTTCCCAGGGCGGAAGTTTCGGTGAACTCCACGTCGGTGCGATTGCGCAGGGCGTAGGGGCGGGCGATTCGGGCGGCTTCCTCCGAGTCCTTGGCGAAGCAGTAGTTGAAGAGCACGCCGAAATGGTCGTCGTCGATGCGGCGGCCGTAGTCGGCGGCGTGTTTGCGGATGCGCGCGACGGCGCTCTCCACCTCCGCGGGCACCATCTGGGAGGCCAGCCAGCCGTCGGCCAGGCGGGCGGTGCGGCGGAAGGCGGGGCCGCTCCGTCCGCCGACCCAGATGGGCGGCTCCGCCTGGGCGGGCTTGGGTTGTATGGAGACGTCCTCGAGGCGATAGTACTCCCCCTCGAAGCTGACGTTGTTCCCGGCCCACAGCGCGCGCAGGAGGTGCACCATTTCCTCGGTGCGGCCGGCGCGCTCGGAGCGGTGAATGCCGCAGGCCTGAAGCTCGGTGTCGTCGTCGCGGCCGAGGCCCACGGCCAGCAACAGGCGTCCGCCCGACAGGAAGTCCAGGGTGGCGAGTTCCTTGGCCAGCACGGTGGGGTTCCTCAGCGGGAGGGCCATGACGCTGGTGCCGAACTTCATCTTGCGGGTGCGCGCGGCCACCCACGAGAGCGCCACAACGGGCTCGAGGCTCAGGGTTTCCGACACCACGCGATCGCTCAGCCACAGCGAGTCGATCGCCAGGGTTTCCGCCAGGTCCACGGTGCTCCAGAACGCCTCGGGGTTGGGCTCTCCGAAGGGCCATCCGGTGAAACCAATGCCGATACCGATTCCCATGTCCTTCCGTCTCCTCGTCTGGTACTGACACTACCAGATGGCACGGTGCATCTTCCAGCGCCCCTTCCCTCTCCTGGTGGATTCCCGGATTTGACTCACGCTGGTTATCGGACTATTGAAGATCAACCTCGGACGGTCCCGGTCTCACGAACTCAACCTCGAACCACCCGATCCTACGAAACAGACCCAAAGACCCTCATGATTTATCTCGAACTGGCCGGTGGCTTCGTCCTGCTCATGGGCGGGGCGGAGTTCGTGTTGCGGGGCGCGGTGCAGCTTGCGCGGCGCCTGGGCGTCTCGCCCCTGGTCATCGGGCTCACCGTGGTGGCCTATTGCACCACCATGCCGGAGCTGCTGGTGAGCCTGGAAGCGGCCGTTCGCGGGGCGCCCGGCATCGCCATCGGGAACATCGTCGGCAGCAATATCTGCAACCTGCTGCTGATCCTCGGTGCGGCGGCCTGCGTCTGTCCGATGGCGGTCAACCCGCGCGAGGTGCGCTTCGAGGGGGCCGTCGTCGTGGGAGTGGCGGCGCTCTTCATCACGCTCGGGATGACCGGCAGTCTGAGCCGGGTGGACGGCGTGCTGCTGCTGGCCTGCCTCGTCGCCTTCACCGTGATTTCGGTCCGCCGGGCCCGGCGCAATCCCCCCGAGGCGGAGACAGAAATGGATGCCACGGACCGGCCGGTCTGGATGACTGTCGGCACGCTTGCCATCGGTCTCGGCTTTGTCGTCGTCGGATCGCACCTGCTGGTGGAAGGCGCCATCGGGCTCGCGCGCCTGCTGGGTGTGTCGGAGGCGGTCATCGGCGTGACGGTGGTGGCCGTCGGCACCTCGCTGCCGGAGCTCGCCACGGCGGTGGTTTCCGCCTACCGCGGCCATTCGGAGGTAGCCGTCGGCAACGTGTTGGGCGCCAACATCTTCAACCTCCTTGCCATCGGCGGCTTGGTGGCGACCGTCCATCCGCTGGACGTTCCGCCGCATCTGCTCCACCTCGCCATCTGGACGATGTTGGGCGCGACCGTCGCGCTGATCTCATGGCTGGCGTTTCGCGGGCGGCTTGGACGTTTGGCGGGCGTGCTCTGCCTCGCCGTCTACACCGTGTATGTCGCCATGGAATACGGTCCGCTCGCCAACGTCTGATCCGGCAAGCGCATCCCCCATCACGAGTCGATGGACGTGCCGCGGTACTTGTCCTTGAGCTCGTCCATGACCGTCCCCTTCCAGAACTTGACCCCCACTTGGTAGCCGGCCCGTCCGATCATGTGCGCGGACACGGGCGCGGTGAGGAAGACGAACAGCGTGATGGCCAGGACCCGGATGGTGACGCCGATTTCCGGGAAATAGAACGTCGCCGACACCATCAGGCAGAACACGCCCAGGGTCGGGGGCTTGGTGGCGGTCTGCATGCGGGTGAGCAGGTCCGGCATGCGCAGGATGCCCAGGCACCCCAGGAACATGAAGGCGGTGCCGATGATCATGAACGCGGCGCAGATGATGTCAGTCACCATGGTGTGCCCATTTCTCGATGTAGCGGGAGAAGGTCACGGTCCCCAGGAACGCCACCAGCGCCAGCACGATGGCCACGTCCAGGTACACCGGCTCGTCGTAGGCGATGGCATAGAGGGCGGCGATGCCGACGCCCACGGTGCTGAGCAGGTCCAACGCCACCAGCCGGTCCGGGATGTTGGGACCGCGCAGGAGGCGGATGAACGCCAGCACGATGCCGAGGCTCAGCACGCCCAGCAGAACGAAGGCCAGGGTCGTCATCGCAGCAACTCCATGACGCGCTTCTCGAAACCGTCCTTGATGGACCGGCGCAGCTCCTCGGCGTCGTCCACGTACATGGCGTGAATGTACAGGACGCGCCGGTCGTCCGACACGTCCAGGCTCAGGGTGCCGGGGGTCAGGGTGATGAGGTTCGCCAACAGGGTGATCTCCGCGTCGGTCTCCACGTCCAGCGGGATCGCCACCACGCCGGGCTTCATGTTGTGGGACGGGGTCACCACCTCGTAGGCGATGCGCAGGTTGGCCAGCAGCAACTCCCAGGCGAACAGCGAGCCGAGCCGCAGTCCCTGCCACAGCTTCTCGAAGTACCGCGACGGCCGCAGCAGCCGGCGCACCGCGTACAGGATGAGAAAACCGAGGACGAAACCAATGGCGAGGTTCAGCGCCGATACCTCTTCGGTCAACGCCGCCCAGCTCAGCGCCAGCATGATGTTCCACAGGAGGACGGTCATGACCCTCCCCTCACCCGGAGCACCGCCTCGATGTACGGCGCCGGGTTGGTCAACTGCTCGCCCGCCTGTTGCGCCAGCGCGAAGAACGGCCCCGCGGCCACGCCCATCACCACCGCCAGCACGGCCAGGGTGACGATGCCGCCCAGCATGAGCCCCATGCCCGCCCCCGGCGCATGCGTCCCGGTCCCTTCCGGCAGCGGCTTCCAGAACGCCTCGGCCCAGATCTTGGTCATGGAGAACAGCGTCAGCAGGCTCACCCCCAGGGCCGCGGCCACCACCACGAACTGCTCGATGTCGAGCCCGGCCTTGATCAGCACAAGCTTGCCGAAGAACCCGGACAGGGGCGGCACCCCGGCCAGCGACAACGCCGACAGCAGGAACAGCATGCCCACCCACGGGTGGGCGCGGTAGAGGCCGCCCAGCTTCTTGAGGTCGTAGGTGCCGTGAATGCGCTGCGAAATGCCGCTCACCAGGAACAGGTTGGTCTTGACGAAGATGTTGTGGACGATGAAGAACACCGTGCCCGCCAGCGCCAGCGGCGTAAAGAAGCCGAGGCCCATGACCATGTAGCCGATCTGGCTCACGATGTGGAAGGACAGCAGCCGGCGGAACTCGTACTGGGCCACGGCGCCGAGCACGCCCGTCACCATGGTGATGGCGCCGACCCAGAGGATGATCGTATGCGTGTAGTCGACGTTGTTGAGGAACAGCAGCGTGAACACCCGGATCAGGGCGTACACGCCCACCTTGGTGAGCAGGCCGCCGAAGATGGCCGAGACCGCAACCGGCGGCGTGTGGTAGGACGCCGGCAGCCAGAAGAACAACGGGAAGATCGCACCCTTGATGCCGAAGGCCACCAGGAACAGGACCGCGAGGGTCGTCACCAGGCCCGGATCGGCGGCGCTGCCGAGCCGCAGCGACAGGTCCGCCATATTGAGGGAGCCCGCCATGGCGTAGAGAATTCCCACCGCCGCCAGGAAGAACGCGGACGCCACCAGGTTCAGGGTGACGTACTTGATGGCGCCCTCGAGCTGCGCGCGCTCGCCGCCCAGGGCCAGCAGCACGAAGGACGAGATCAGCAGTACCTCGAACCACACGAACAGGTTGAAGATGTCGCCGGTCAGGAAGGCGCCGGACACGCCCATGATGAGGATGTTGAACAGCGGGTAATAGCCCCAGGATTCCCGCTGCCGGTCCATGCTGCCCAGCGAGTAGACCACGATGACCAGCGTCACCACGCCGGTGGTGGCCACCATGACGGCGCTGAACATGTCCGCCACGAGGGTGATGCCGAACGGCGCGACCCAGTCGCCCTTCTGCACCGCCTGGATGCCCTCGCTGGCCACGCGTTCGAGCAGGACGATCGACACCGCGAGGTAGACGATGCTGCCCGCCAGGGTGAGGATGCGCTGCGCGGCCACGTAGCGCCACGCCACCACGCATGCCGCGCCCACCAGCAGCGGGAGCAATATGGGCAGGACGATCAGCGAGTTCACGTGTCCGTTGCCTTCATGTCGTCGAGATCGTCCGTGCCCACGGTCTGGTACGCACGGTAGGCGAGCACCATGGCGAACGCCTGCACGCCGAAGCTGATGACGATGGCCGTGAGGATCAGCGCCTGGGGCAGCGGGTCCGCCACGACACCCGTGATGGCCTTTTCGCCGTAGGGGATCACCGGCGGCACCGCGCGCGTGAGCCCGGCGGCGGTGAACACCAGCAGGCTCGCGCCGTGGGCGAGCAGGGCCAGCCCGATAATCAGCTTCACGATGCTCCGGCGCATGAGCATGTACACGCCGGACGCGTAGAGTACGCCGATGACGATGGCGAGCAGGGCTTCCATCAGTCGTCCTCCTCCACTTCCTCCGCCAGGCTGATGATGACGATGAGCACCACGCCCACCACGGTCAGGTAGACGCCGATGTCGAACAGCAACGGCGTGCCCAGGTGGAGGTCCAGGCCGAAGATGTAGACATGGGTCCATTGACCGGTCATGAACGGCTGCCCCTTGAACAAGGAAAAAACGCCGCTCAGGGCCGCGACGAGAAGCCCCCAGGCGATGATGGTCTGGGCCCGGCACGGCAGGAAGCGGCGCATGGTGCGCACGTCGTAGGCGATGGCGTAAAGCGTCAGCGCCGCCGCCAGCACCAGTCCGCCGACAAAGCCGCCGCCGGGATCGTTGTGTCCCCGCAGCAGCAGGAAGATGGAGAACTGGAACAGCAGGATCAGCAGGAACCGGCTGGCCGTCCTGAGAATCAGCGAGTTCACGACCCCCTCCCCTTGCCGAGCCGCAACCGGATGAGCGAGTACACGCCGATGCCGGCCACCGCCAGCACGGTGATCTCACCCAGCGTGTCGAAGCCCCGGAAGTCCACCAGGATCACGTTGACGATGTTGCGGCCCTGCCCCATCAGGTACGAGTTCTCCGAGAAGTAGGTGGAGATCGTGGGGTTCCACTGCACCGACGTCGCCACCAGCACCAGCAGCGTGAAGAACGCCCCCACGGCGGTGCCGATGGCGACGTGCCGGAGGATCACCACGCGCGATGAGAACCGCTTGAACGGGGGCATGTAGTAGAACACGAACACGAACAGGATCAGGGAGAGGGTCTCTATCAGGAACTGGGTCATGGCCAGGTCGGGAGCGCCGTAAAGCACGAAGATCAGCGCCACGCTGTAGCCCACCACCCCCAACGACATGACCGCGCGCAGGAACGTCTGCGCCCGCACCGTAGCGATGGCGCCCACCAGCGCCACCAGCCCTATCACCCACTCGTGCACGCCGATGTCGCCCCAGTCCATCCGCACCACGGCGACGTCTCCGTACCTGAGGAACGTGTACCAGGCCAGCACCGCGGTGACGGTCATGATGGTGGCGAGGTAGAGCCGCAGGTAGCCGTTCTGCAGCACCCGGGTCTGGCCCACCGCCGACCAGTTGAGAAAGCGCAGCCACAGAGCGTACCAGTGGGACGGTCCGCGACGCACCGTGGGGAGAGCGAACTCGGTGACCCGCTTGATGTTCTCGATCTGCCAGTAGACCAGCACGCCCAGGGCGAAGGTCACCAGGCTCAACGCCAGCAGCACGTTGAAACCGTGCCACAGGGCCAGGTGCATGTGCACCTCCTCGGCCAGCACGGAACTCGCGGCGGCGGACAGCAACTTCTCGGGAAGCGCCGGCATGAGCCCGAACAGCACGCTCAGGCAGCCCAGGAACACCGGCCCCAGCCACATGGTCCAGGGCGGATCGTGGGGATGCTTCGGCGTGTGGGTCTCCGCCCCCGAGAACGGACGGATGCCAGCCAGCCACGCCACCGCGAACAGCAGCATGCTGGTGAGCACGGCGACCACGGTCACCAGCGTGTTGCCGTGGGTGACCGCCTCGTAGAGCGTCTCCTTGCCGACGAAGCCGAAGAACGGCGGCAGCCCGGCCATGGACAGAGCGCCCACCGCCGCGCCGGCGCAGATGATGGGCATGGTCTTGCGCAGGCCGCCCAGTTGCCGGACGTCGCGGGTGCCGGTCTCGTGATCGATGGAGCCGGCCACCAGGAAGAGCGCGGCCTTGTAGAGCACGTGGGCCATGAGGAACACCATGGCCGCCTTGATGGCCAGCTTGTCGCCCAGGCCGATGAGCATGGTGAGAGTGCCCAGCACGCTCACCGTGGAGTAGGCCAGGATCTTCTTGAGGTCGGTCTGGTAGAGCGCCTGGTACGCGCTCGCCAGCATGGTGGCGGCGCCGAAGCCCGTCACCACGTAGAGCCAGATGTCGCTGCCGCCCAGCACCGGGCTGAGGCGCGCCAGCAGGTAGACCCCCGCCTTCACCATGGTGGCCGAGTGCAGGTAGGCGCTCACCGGCGTGGGCGCCTCCATGGCCGACGGCAGCCAGAAGTGGAACGGCACCTGCGCCGACTTGGTGAACGCGCCCGCCAACACCAGCGCCAGCACCAGCGGGTAGAGCCGGTGGCCCTGCAGCGCGGCGTTGTCCGCGGCCAGGGCCGATATCTCGAAGCTGCCGCCGATCTGCCCCATGAGCAGCACGCCCGCCATGAGGGCGAGGCCGCCGCTGCCGGTCACCAGCAGCGCCTGCAGCGCCGCGGCCCGCGCGGTGTCCTTGTCGTGCTCGAAGCCGATGAGGAAGTAGGAGGTGACGCTGGTCAGCTCCCAGAAGATGAACAGCGCGATGAGGTTGTCGGACAGCACGACGCCCAGCATGGACGCCATGAACATGAGGATGAACAGGTAGAAGCGCGGCAGCGACGGGTGGCCGTGGAGGTAGCTGCCGGCGTAGGTGATGATCAGCGTCCCCACCACGGTGATGGCCAGGGCGAACAGGAGGCCGAGGCCGTCCAGGTTGAACGACAGCTCCAGCCCCATGGCCGGCACCCAGGGATAGGTGACGCGGTACGCCGCCCCGCCCACCACGGCTTCCATGTGGCTCAGGAAATAGAGCGCCAGGATCGCGGGAAAGAGCGAGAAGACAAGACCCGACCAACGCGCGCTCAGCCGATACAGGGTCGGCGCCAGCAGGGCCAGGACGAAACCGGAGAGGACGACGAAGATCATCGTGTTTCGATCAGGGGTCCGGAACGCGCGTCAGGACGTCCAGACGCCGTCGGGGTCATACTTTCTCACGGCCAGAATCTCTTCCCGGGACGGCTCCGGAGTCTCTCTGACGTCCGGCGCCGCCTTCAGCGGCCAGTCCGTTTCGTCCCGGAGCTCCCGCACGGTGACGCCGGGATGAAACGACTCGATCTGCATCTCCCGCGTCGCTGGGTCGAAGGAGAAGATGCCGAGGCTGGTGATGGTGCGGCTCGGGCCGCCGCCCGACAGGCCGCGGCGCTCGCGCCAGCCGGCGCCGTCGCCGTAACCCGGGGAGGTGATGTACCGCACCCGGGGCACGAAACGGCGCCGCTCGTGGTTCATGATGATGACGCACCGTCCGGCCAGGGTGGCGATGTCCGCGGCGCCGCCGCTTCCCGGGAGGCGCAGCCGCCGCCCGTCGTCTCCCACCCAATGGGTGTTGAGGTTGCCGTGGCGATCGACCTCGGCGCCACCGATGAACCCCATCTCCACGCGGCCGCTCTGGAGGAGGCTCATGACCTCGATCAGGCCGCAGCAGTAGAGCGCCCCCGCCACGTTGGGCGGATCGCTCATGGTGAAGATGGGTTTCAGCGCCGGCCAGTCCCGCAGCACGCCGCTCTCGAAGATGCCGACGGCGCCCGGGGCGTGCAGTTCCTTGGCCACCGCGAAGCCCAGCAACGGCAGGCGCATGCCCACGAAGACGCGTTCGCCGTCGCGAATCTCGCGCGCCGCTGCAATGACCATGAGCTCTCGCCGCGTGTAGTCCATGGGTCGTCACTCCGGACTTGAATCCGGGATTGTCACGGGAGGGTCGCGATGCCTCCGCCTCCGCCGCTCCAGACCCGGTAGCATTCCCCGCGCCGCGATTCAATGGGCGCGGCCACCGCGTTCGGCAAACGATTCGAGGTTCGCCGGCCTGGTGCGAATCGTCAGAACGCGTAGCTCACCGGCGCGGCCATGTGGCGGTCGCGCGGCTCGAGCCCGGCGACCCGCTCGCTCCCGAGCCGCTGGATGTAGCCGTCGTGGTCCTTCACCCCCAGGACCCAGTGATTCAACCACTCCTCGAACCCGGCCCGGTCCCGGGAGCGCGCATGATAGTCGAAGTAGAAGTCGTCGTCGCGCCGGCTGTACCCCTGGGTCGGCGACGGATGGGAGCCCAGCGGGACGCAGGCCACGGCCGCCACCAGGAAACCCGGGATCAACGTGCGGTTGGGGTCGCTCAGGATCACTTCGTGGGGCACGATCTCCTCGCAGGTGAGCACCACCTTGCCCGCCGCCATGGCCGCGTCCTGGGTGACCCCCAGGTTGCCCCACACGTGGGCGTTGCCCTCTTCGTCGGCCCGCTGCACGTGCAGGATGGCGACGTCGGGCCTCACCGCCCGCACCGCGAGCAGGCGCTCCCCGGTAAACGGACAGCGCACGCCGGCGAACGACGCCTCCTCGCCGAAGTCGCTGCCCATGAGCGTCCGGGTGGGCAGGTACGGCACCCCCATGGCCGCGGCCTTGAGGCCCAGGGCCATGGAGAAGTTGGAATGGTTCTCCACCGCCAGCGGCCCCGGCTCGCCGCGCTCCACCGCGCGCCGGTAGTTGTGCCCGAGGCCCGCCGCCACGTTCCCGACCCAGGCACCGCACACCTTGTCCGCGCAGCCCGCGCCGATAAGCTGGTCGAACTGCATGTCCGAGATGGTGGTCATCAGCGTCAGGCCGCGCTTGCGCTGACGCATGATCTCGTAACCGGCGGCGAAGGGGATCAGGGACTCCAGAGCGGCTCCCATGAAGACGGACATGCCGTCCTCGACCTCCCGGGCGATGGCGTCTCGAAGGCTGTGGAGCTTCGACATGGCAGAGGGTTCTAGCGGGTTCGCTTCGGTCGAGCAAGGGTCGGGGCGGTGGTGGGGCACTACAGCGGCGTTTCCCCGCCTCCCACCCCTGGATTCCCGCTTCCGCGGGAATGACTCTTCGGGGGCTGTGCCTCGCGGGTTTTGACACAGCCTGTTCCGCGGGAATGACGATTCGGGGGTTTGGTGCCAATTCTTGTCCGGTCGACGTTTGACACAGCCTGTTCCGCGGCAATCGCGGTGTTCCGCGGCACGCACGCGGTTTGACTGCCGCGAGTCCCGGCGGATATATACCCGCTTTGGAGGGACTTCATGCGTTACGGATTCGTCATCGACCAGGACCGCTGCATCGGCTGCCACGCATGCACCGTGGCGTGCAAGGACGAGCACGACGTGCCCTTGGGGGTGAACCGCACCTGGGTCAAGTACATCGAGAAAGGCGCGTTCCCGGCCACCAGCCGCCACTTCGCGGTGCTCCGGTGCAACCACTGCGACGACGCGCCGTGCGTCGAGATCTGTCCCACGGTGGCGCTCTACCGCAGCCCCAACGGCATCGTCGACTTCGACAACGAGCGCTGCATCGGCTGCAAGTCGTGCATGCAGGCGTGTCCCTACGACGCGCTGTACATCGACCCCGACCACAACACCGCGGCCAAGTGCAACTTCTGCGCGCACCGCGTGGAGTTGGGGCTGCAACCCGCGTGCGAGGTCGTGTGCCCCACCCAGGCGATCATGTCGGGCGATCTCGACGACCCCGACAGCCGCATCTCCCGCACCGTGGCCACGCGCAAGGTGTCGTTGCGCAAGCCCCACAAGGGCACTAACCCCAAGCTCTTCTACGTCGGCGTCGAGGAGGACGCGCTGCAGCCCACCATGACCGAGACCGCCGACACCCATTTCTGGGCCGACAAGTATCCGGGCGAAGACCTCTACGCCCTCTCCGCTTCCAGGCACGGAAGCCCGGTCCCCGGCGGCGCGCGGGAGGTCTACGACGTGCCGCATCCGCGGCCCTGGGGCTCCAAGATCGCGGCCTATCTCTGGACCAAGTCCATCGGCGCCGGCGTGCTGCTGGTGGCGGCGCTGCTGATGGTCCTGGGACGGCTCCAGGACGGCCCGCTGCTGAACATCGCCGGCCCGGTGCTGGCACTGATCTTCACCGGCCTCACCACCGGCTTTCTCGTGTTCGACCTCAAGCGCCCCGACCGCTTCTACTACCTGATCACCAAACCCAACCCGCGTTCATGGCTGGTGCTGGGCGGCTACATCCTGATGGCCTACTCGCTGGTGAGCCTCGTGTGGCTCGCCTACGGCATCGGCGGCGCGCCCGTGCCGGGATGGGTGGTGGCGGCCTGCGTCGTCTTCGGCATCGGCGCCGCGGGCTACACCGCGTTCCTGTTCGCGCAGGCCAAGGGACGGGACCTGTGGCAGAGCCCGCTCTTCTTCTGGCATCTCATGGTCCAGGCGGTCACCGCCGGCGCCGCCACGCTGATCCTGGTGGGCCTCGCCGGCGGGCTCGACAGCGCCGCGATGACGACCCTGACCACCGTGCTCATGGTGTCGCTGATCATCACCGGCGGGCTGGTGCTGGGAGAGATCGGACTCACGCCCATCAGCGAGGACGTGCGGCGCGCCACCGAGTTGCTCACCTGCGGCGCGCTCAAGGAGAAGTTCTGGGGCCTGTTCATGGCCGTCGGCATCCTCCTGCCGGTGATCTTCCTGCTGTGGGCCGGGGCGCAGGCCGAGGCCTCATGGTTGCTGCATCCCTTGTCCGCGCTGTTGGCCCTGGTCGGACTGTGGGCGTTCGAGAGCCTGTGGGTCGAAGCCGGGCAAGCCGTACCCCTCAGCTAGCAGACCGCCTTGAAGCGCTGGCTTCCGTGACCATCGAGCTTCGAAGACCGTTAGGAAAACCACCGTCATGAAAAACGAACCGCAACCCCTGAGCCCCGACGCCGCCAACCTGGAACCGCCCGAGGGCGGCCTGCGCAACTTCCCGCCGCGCGAGCGCTGGCTGGACTGGACCGAGTACGACGCGGCCGCGTGGCCCAGGCGCGTGGAGCGCCGCTACGACCTGATCCCCACCATCTGCTTCAACTGCGAGGCGGCATGCGGGCTGCTGGCCTACGTGGACAAGGACACCCTCAAGATCCGCAAGTTCGAGGGCAATCCGGAGCATCCGGGAAGCCGCGGGCGGAACTGCGCCAAGGGGCCGGCCACCATCAACCAGGTGTACGACGCCGAGCGCATCCTCTACCCCATGAAGCGCGCGGGACACCGGGGCGGCGGCCAGTGGGAGCGGGTCACCTGGGACGAGGTGCTGGACGACATGGCGGCGCGCATCCGCAAGGCCCTGGAGGAGGACCGGCGCAACGAGATCATGTACCACGTGGGGCGGCCCGGCCATGAATTGCTCTACCACCAGCGCATCATGCACGCCTGGGGCATCGACGCGCACAACAGCCACACCAACGTGTGCTCCGCGGGCGCGCGCACGGGCTATGCCTTCTGGTGCGGCATCGACCGCCCCTCCCCCGACCATGCCAACGCGCGCTTCATGCTGCTGCTGAGCTCGCACCTGGAGGCCGGCCACTACTTCAACCCCCACGCCCAGCGCATCATGGAGGCCAAGGAGCGCGGCGCCAAGGTGTGCGTCATCGACACCCGGCTGTCCAACACCGCCTCCAAGGCCGACTACTGGATGCCCACTTGGCCGGGTACCGAGGCCGCCGTCCTGCTGGCCATCTGCAACGTGCTGCTCCAGGAGGGAACCTACGACCGCGAGTTCGTGCGCAAGTGGGTCAACTGGGAACAGTTCCTGCGCGAGGAACACCCCGACGAACCCCGGACCTTCGAGCGTTTCGAGGAGATCCTCAAGACCCTCTACGCGCAGTACACGCCGGCGTTCGCCGCGGAGGAGTCCGGCGTGGACGCCGCCATGATCGTGGACGTGGCCCACGAGGTGGCGCGCGCCGGCTCGGCCCTGGCTACCCACGTGTGGCGCAACGCCGCGGCCGGCAACCTGGGCGGCTGGGAGGTGGCGCGGGCGCTGGAGTTCATGGTGGTGCTGATGGGCGCCGTGGGCACTCCGGGCGGCACCACGCCCAATGCCTGGAACAAGTTCGTGCCGGCCCCGCCCATGATGCCGCCGCCCGCCAAGGAGTGGAACCCGCTCATGTACCCGCCGGAGTTCCCGCTGGCCTTCTTCGAGATGAGCTTCCTGCTGCCGCATCTCGTGAAGGAAGGCCGCGGCAAGCTGGCCATGTACTTCACCCGGGTCTACAACCCGGTGTGGACCAACCCGGACGGCATGAGCTGGATCGAGATGCTGAGCGACGAGTCCAAGGTGGAACGGCACGCGTGCCTGACGCCCACCTGGAGCGAGACCGCGTGGTTCGCGGACTACGTGCTGCCCATGGGGCTGGCGTCCGAGCGCCACGATCTCATGAGCCAGGAGACCCACTCGGCGCGCTGGATCGTCTTCCGCCAGCCGGTGATGCGGGTGGCGCTGGAGCGGCAGGGCAAGACCTTCAACACGACCTGGGAGGCGCACGCGGAGGCCGGGCTCGGCGAGGTGTGGGAGGAGGACGAGTTCTGGATCGAGCTGTCCTGGCGTATCGACCCCGACGGCTCCCTGGGTATCCGCAAGTACTTCGAGTCGCCCTACCGGCCGGGCGAGAAGCTCACGGTGTCCGAGTACTACCAGTGGATGTTCGAAAACAGCGTGCCCGGGCTGCCGGAGGCCGCGGCCAGGGAAGGCATCTCGCCGCTGGAATACATGCGCCGCTACGGCGCCTTCCTGGTGGCCGAGAACATCTACAGCAGCCACGCCAACGAGATCAAGGAAGCCGACATGGCCGAGGCCGCGGTGGACCCGGTCACCAAGGTCGTGTCCAAGGGCGGCGCGGTCATCGGGGTAGAGGTGGACGGCAAGGGCTACGCGGGCTTCCCCACGCCGTCGCGCAAGATGGAGTTCTATTCGGAGACGTTGAAGGAGTGGAAATATCCGGAGCACCGCTACCCCGGCTACATCAAGAGCCACGTGCACCGCTCCAACATCGACGCCGCCAAGGGCGAGATGCTGCTGCTCCCCACCTTCCGGCTGCCCACGCTGATCCACAGCCGCTCGGCCAACGCCAAGTGGCTCTACGAGATCTCGCACAAGAATCCGGTGTGGCTGCATACGAGCGACGCCGAACGCCTCGGAGTCGACACCGGCGACCTCGTCAAGGTGCACACCGAGATCGGCTACTTCGTGGACCGGGTATGGGTCACCGAGGGCATCCGCCCGGGCGTGGTGGCGTGCTCGCACCACCTGGGCCGCTGGCGCCTCGAGGAGGAGACCGGCGGCGGCCGCTTCGCCACCGCCCTGGTGAACCTGGAGCAGTTGGCGCCGGGCCAGTGGATGATGCGGCAGGTTCACGGCGTCCGGCCCTTCGAGAGCGCCGACAAGGACTCCGGCCGGGTGTGGTGGCAGGAGGCCGGGGTGCACCAGAACCTCACCTTCCCGGTGCAGCCCGACAACATCAGCGGACAGCACTGCTGGCACCAGAAGGTGCGGGTGGAGAAACCCACGGGCGACGACCGCTACGGCGACATCTTCGTGGACACCAACAAGTCCCACGAAGTGTACAAGCGCTGGCTCAAGCTGACCCGGCCGGCCCCAGGCCCGAATAACCTGCGCCGCCCGCTATGGCTGCCGCGGGCGTACAAGCCGGCGCCGGAAGCCTATGAATACAAGCCGTGACCGCGGCGGAAACCGTGACCGTCGCCGGTGTTTTCCCTAGAGATATCATGCTCTTCGTTTGACAGAGCCCAGGTTTAACCGTTATGTAACGCGGCTGATATCCGCGAGCGCGGGTATCAGCAGGTCCTTCCATGGGGCATTCCAAGCGAGGCTAGGAGCACAACGTGTTTGAAGCAATGGCCGATGGCCTGACCGCGCTGTTGAGCGTGGAACGGATGCTATTCATGACTTTCGGCGTCCTGGTGGGTATGGCGCTGGGTGCCATACCCGGACTGGGGGGCGTCGTCGGCTTGGCCCTGCTGTTGCCGTTCACCTTTGACATGGACCCCACGGCCGCCATCGCCATGCTGGTGGCCCTTTCATCGGTCCCTGTCACCACCGATACCATCCCCTCGGTGTTGTTCGCGGTGCCGGGAACCGTCGGCTCCCAGGCCACCATCCTGGATGGCCATCCCATGGCCCGAAAGGGAGAGGCCGGACGTGCCTTCGGCGCGGCTTATTTCTCTTCCCTGCTGGGGGGCGTCGTCGGCGCCGTCATCCTCGGAATGCTCATTCCCGTGCTGAAACCGCTGGTGCTGCTGTTCGCCGCCCCGGAGCTCTTTTCCCTGGGCATCATGGGCATCTCCATGGTGGCCATCCTGAGCGGCCGGGTGCCCCTCAAGGGCATCGTCGCCGGCGGCATGGGACTGCTGCTGTCGATGATCGGCATCGACAAGCAGGAAGGGCTGCTGCGGTGGACCTTCGATTCGCTCTACCTGTTCGACGGGCTCAACATCATCGTGGTGAGCCTGGGGATCTTCGCGCTGCCCGAGCTGGCCGACATGGTGATCGAGGGCAAGCAGATCAGCAGCGTGCCGAAGCAGGCCATGAAGGGGGTGGGACACGGCATCCGGGACGTGTTCGCCAACTGGTGGCTGATGCTCCGTTGCGCCTTCCTGGGCACCTGGGTCGGCATCATT
>JAPOPM010000142.1 GCA_026712905.1 Deltaproteobacteria bacterium | reverse complement strand
TTCTGAAGCAGGGCGAAGGCGTCTGCCTCGGAAAGTCCCCGGCTCTTCATCAGGATTCCCTTGGCCCGTTCGATGTCCTTGCGCACCTCCATGGCGTGCTTCAGATCTTCGTTCTGCCGCTTCAGGGCACGGATCTCCCCGTGGCGCGACACCGCCAACTCGATGCACGGACGGAGTTCCTCCCGCCGCAAGGGTTTGATGAGATAAGCCGCTATCCCCGCCGCTATTGCCCGCTCAACGGTCTCGCGTTCGTAGTCGTTGGTGACCAGGACGATGGGGACGGGGCTCTGGTCCATGATTCTTCGAGCCGCACGGATACCGTCCATCTCGACGAGGCCCACGGCCAGGAAAACCACGTCGGGCTTCGTTCGCCGAACCAAGGACAGCGAGGACTCGCCACTCGACCCTTGGCCGACGATCGTGAACCCCTCTTCGTTCAGGACACGCGCCAGAAGGGTCCTCGAAGGTGAATGATCATCTATCAGCAGAACACGACTCGGCATCGGGTAGTTCCTCGAAAGGTGCTCGCGGGTCAAGCCCGTCGGATCGAGCCCACGGACGGCTCTACGAGAAAGCAATTTCGGTGCCGCGCGGTTGCGTGGTAACCGCTGTCGGAGGGGCCGGGGTCGATTTTTCTATTTTCAATGACGATGATTCCGTCTATATTCGGTGTCCGAAAAAGCAGGGCAAGAAGGCGGGCGTCAAGAAGTTTCTGTGCGTCAACCACTACATCACCAACCCCGCCTCGCCATCATCGCCGGGGGCGCGTGTCTGCTGATGATCTCCGGCGAGTTCGACCTGTCGGTAGGGTCGATGATCGGGTTCGCCGCCATCGCCATCGTCTCGGTGCAGTGGGCTGATCCTGGACGAGCCCACGTCGGCGCTGGGAGTGCTCCAGACCTCCAACGTGCCGGCCACCATCGACCGCGTGCGCAAGGCCGGCATCGGCGTGGTGTTCATCACCCACAACGTGCGTCACGCCATGGCGGTGGGCGACCGCTACACGGTGCTGAACCGGGGCACCACCGTGGGCACAGCCATGCGCGGGGAGATCCAGGCCGACGAGCCTCAGGACGTGATGGCTGGCGGTCAGGAACTGGCGCAACTCGAGGGCTGGCTGGGAGGCACCGTATGAAACGGACCAGCGCGTGAGCCGGACACTGGACGTCATCGCCATCGGGCGGTCGTCGGTGGACCTCTACGGCGCTCAGGTGGGCGGGCGCCTGGAGGACATGCGCTCGTTCCGCAAGTACATCGGCGGCTCGCCCACCAACACCGCCGCCGGCGCCGCGCGGCTGGGGTTGCGGTCCGCGGTCATCACCCGGGTGGGCGACGAGCACATGGGCCGGTTCATCCGCGAGCAGTTGCGCGCGGAGGGCGTGGACGTACGCGGGGTCATCACCGACCCGGAGCGCCTCACCGCCCTGGTGCTGCTGGGCATCCGCGACCAGGAACGCTTTCCGCTGATCTTCTACCGCGAGAACTGCGCCGACATGGCGCTGTCGCCCGACGACATCGACCCGGACTTCATCGCCGAGGCACGCTGCGTGCTCGCTTCCGGCACCCACCTGTCCCATCCCCGCACCGAGGCCGCCACCCTGCGGGCGCTGGACCTGGCGCGGGCGTCCGGGGCCAAGACCGTCCTCGACCTCGACTACCGGCCCAACCTGTGGGGCCTGTCCGGGCACGGCGACGGCGAGAACCGTTTCATCGAGTCGACCGCCGTCACCGCCAAGCTGCAGAGCACCCTGGGGCGGTTCGACGTCATCGTGGGCACCGAAGAGGAGTTCCACATCGCCGGCGGCGCGCCCGACACCGTGGCCGCGCTGGCCCGGGTGCGCGAGGTGTCGGAGGCGACGCTGGTATGCAAGCGCGGGGCCGGGGGCGCCACCGCCTTCGAGGGACCGATCCCCCCGAGCCTCGACGACGGGGTGAGCGGCGAAGCGTTCGCGGTGGAGGTGTTCAACGTGCTCGGCGCGGGCGACGGCTTCATGGCCGGGCTCCTCAAGGGCTGGCTCACCGGCGAGGACTGGGCCGGGACCCTGCGCATCGCCAACGCCTGCGGCGCGCTGGCGGTATCGCGCCACGGCTGCACCCCGGCGTATCCCAGCGAGGTGGAGCTGCGCGACTTCCTGGAGCACGGGCCGTCGACCCCGGCGGTGCGCCACGACGCACGCCTGGAACAGGTGCACTGGGCCACCAACCGCTCCAGGGTCTGGCCCGTCATGCACGTGTTCGCCTTCGATCACCGTTCGCAGTTTGAAGACATGGCGCGGGAATACAACGCCGGAGCGGAGCACGGTGACGCCGGGACCGAACACGGCGGTTCCACGCCGCACACCATCGGCGCCACGCCTGGGCAAGGCGGCGCCGGGACGGAGCGCATCGGCGCATTCAAGCGCCTGTGCCTGGAGGCGGCGCTCCGGGTCGCGGACGGGCGCGACGGCTACGGGATCCTGTGCGACGGCCGGTTGGGCCGCGACGCGCTATACGCGGCGGCGGGCACCGGGCTGTGGATCGGACGCCCGGTGGAACGGCCCGGGTCTCGTCCGCTCAGGCTGGAGATCGGCGACGACTTCGGCTCGGCGCTGGCGGAATGGCCCGCCGAGCACGTGGTGAAGGCGCTCTGCCTCTACCGCCCGGACGACCCGGAGGGACTGCGCGCCGACCAGGAGGCCACGGTCAAACGGTTGGCCGAGGCTGCCCGGACCAACGCCCTGGACTTCCTGATGGAGAT
This sequence comes from Deltaproteobacteria bacterium, assembly GCA_026712905.1. Classification (NCBI taxonomy): domain Bacteria; kingdom Pseudomonadati; phylum Myxococcota; class Myxococcia; species Deltaproteobacteria bacterium. The sequence goes on along the minus strand of JAPOPM010000142.1, from coordinate 43,793 downwards.
CATCCCGTCGAAGTTCGGACCCGTGGACGAATCCACCACGGCCGCCGTCATCGAGCGGTTCTACACGATCGGGGTCTTCCCCGACTGGTGGAAGCTGGAGCCCATGGTGTCGGACACCGCCTGGCAACGGGCGTGCGCCGCCATCGAAGCCCACGACCCGCACTGCCGCGGCATCGTAGTGCTGGGACTGGACGCGCCGTTCGAGGAATTGCAGACAAGCTTCCGGGCGGCGGCCAGGCACGAAATGGTGAAAGGATTTGCCGTCGGGCGTACGATATTCGGAAAGGTAGCGCGCGCATGGCTGGCGGACCGTATGGATGATCAGGAAGCGGTGACACGCATGGCGGAGAACTTCGCACGCCTATGCCACGCCTGGGACCAAGCGCGGGCCGACGGACGGTAGCCCAATGGCTACGACAGAGTACATCCGTCATGCCCCCAAAAAGGGTGCGTCAGGGCTCTGCGTGGACACGGAATGGCACCGTTGCCCCATGCCGTCATTCCCGCTTCCCAGGCTGTGTCAAAACGTCGTCCGGGCAAGAATCGGTGCCAACCCCCCGATTCGTCATTCCCGCGGAAGCGGGAATCCAGGGGTGGTGGTGGGGCACTACGGGGCGTTTCCCCGCCTCGCCACCCCTGGATTCCCGCTTCCGCGGGAATGACGAATCGGGGTGGCGGTGCCGTCTCGTGGCCAAGCGGAGTTTTGACACACTCTGTTCCGCGGGAATGACGTTTGGATACGTCGTTGCGTTGGGAGTCATTACCAGGCCGAGCCGCGGGAATGACGGATAAAGGACAAACAACCCATGAGCACGATCCGAATGACGGCGGCGCAGGCGCTGGTGCGCTACCTGAGCGGCCAGACCAACGAGGAGGGCGAGCGCTTCGTGGCCGGGGTGTGGGCAATCTTCGGGCACGGCAACGTGGCCGGGCTGGGCGAGGCACTGTATCAGGCGGGCGACGCGCTGCCCACGTGGCGCGGCCACAACGAGCAGGGTATGGCGCACGCGGCCATCGCCTTCGCCAAGGCCAACAATCGGAAGCGCGCCATGGCGGTGACCTCCTCCATCGGCCCCGGCGCCACCAACATGGTGACGGCCGCGGCGGTGGCGCACGTGAACCGCCTGCCGGTGCTGTTCCTTCCCGGGGACGTGTTCGCCAACCGGCTCCCGGACCCCGTGCTGCAGCAGGTGGAAGACTTCGCGGACGGCACCGTCAGCGCCAATGACTGCTTCCGCCCGGTATGCCGTTACTTCGACCGCATCACCCGCCCGGAGCAACTGCTCACGGCCCTGCCGCGCGCCATGGCGACGCTCATCGACCCGGCCGGGTGCGGCCCGGTGACCCTCTCCCTGTGCCAGGACGTCCAGGCCGAAGCGTACGACTACCCCGAAACGTTCTTCGAGCCGCGGGCCTGGATCATGCGCCGGCAACGGCCGGACACCGGGGAACTGGCGCGCGCGGCGGAAGCCCTGCGGGCCGCCAAGGCGCCGCTCGTCATCGCCGGCGGCGGCGTGCACTACTCGGATGCGTGCGAGAAACTGGCCGCGTTCGCCGAGCGCCACGGCATCCCGGTGGCCGAGACCCAAGCGGGCAAGTCGGCGCTGCCGTGGACACACCCGTGCAGCGTGGGCGCCATCGGTGTCACCGGCGCCGAGAGCGCCAACGCGATCGCCCGGACCGCCGACCTGATCCTCGCGGTGGGAACCCGCCTGCAAGACTTCACCACCGGCTCCTGGAGCCTGTTCCAGAACCCGGACGTGAGGCTGCTCACCATCAACGCGGCGGCGTTCGACGCCACCAAGCATGACGCCGTGGCCGTGGTGGGCGACGCCAGGACGACCCTGGAGGAACTGGACGCCGTGCTGGAGGATCGGGTCGTTGCCACCCCGGGCGAGGAGTTCAAGCCACGCCGGATTACGCCTTCCGCCGCTCCCAACCGCGATCCAGACGATCGCCTTGTTACGCCGGCGCACGCGGCGCTCAAGGGCGATTGGGACCGCGCCGTCGACGCCGTCACCGCGGCAACCGGGGGTGACGCCCTGCCCACGGACGCCCAGGTCATCGGTGCCGTGCAGCGAAACATGCCCGACAACGGCATCGTCGTGTGCGCCGCCGGCGGCCTGCCCGGCGAGCTGCACAAGCTGTGGCGCTCGCCCCGCCGCGGCGACTACCACCTGGAATACGGGTACTCCTGCATGGGCTACGAGATCGCCGGCGGCCTGGGAGTCAAGATGGCGCGCCCGGACGCCGACGTGGTCGTGGTGGTGGGCGACGGGTCGTACATGATGATGAACTCGGAGCTGGCCACCAGCGTCATGCTGAGCCTCAAGCTCACCGTCGTGGTGCTGGACAACCGGGGGTTCGGCTGCATCAACCGGCTGCAACTGGCCACCGGGGGCGCCAGCTTCAACAACTTGCTGGACACCGCCCGGCACCAGACGCCGTCGGCCATCGATTTCGCCGCCCATGCCGCTTCCATGGGAGCCATCGCGACGCACGTGGACGGTATCGAGTCGCTTGAAGCCTCCCTGGTCGAGGCCCGCTCCGCCGAGCGGACCTCCGTGATCGTCATCGACACCGACCCACTGGCCGGCACTCAGGCCGGAGGCCACTGGTGGGACGTGGCCGTCCCCGAGGTGTCGGACCGGACCGAGGTGGCGGCGGCGCGCGAGTCTTATGTCGCGGCGCTGAGAAAGCGTCCGTGACCCCGATGGGACCAGCCAAGAGGCGGCCGTGACCCGGTTTCGACCCGCCGCCGGTCATCCCCGCCAGTGACCGGACGAGGACAACCGCGTGATCCGTTACGGCACCAACCCCATCGCCTGGTCCGACGACGACGATCGCAGCCTGGGCGGCGACATCCCGCTGGAGCAGTGCCTGAGCGACGCCGGCCGCATCGGCTTCGAGGGCATCGAGAAGGGCCACAAGTTCCCTTCCGACGCGGCGACCCTGAAGGCGACCCTCGACCGCTACGGCCTGGCGTACGTGTCCGGGTGGCACTCGCTGAAGCTGCTCGAACGCTCCGTGGAGGAAGAGAAAGCGGCCATCCAGCCGCACCTTGAAGTGCTGGCGGCCTTGGGGTGCACGGTGTGCATCGCGTGCGAAAGCACCGGTGCCGTGCACGGCGCGGCTGACACGCCGCTGGGCCATCGGCCGAAGCTCGCGGCGTCCGGCTGGAAAGGCTTCTGCGCCGACGTCGAGGCCGTGGCCAGCCACTGCCGCGGCCTGGGCATCGACCTGGCCTACCATCACCACATGGGCACGGTGGTGCAGACCCTGGACGAGGTCGAGGCCTTCATGGCGCACGCCGGACCGAACACCAAGCTGCTTCTGGACACCGGACACGCGACCTTCGCCGGCACCGATCCGGTGGCCCTCGCCGAAAGGTACATGGACCGCATCGTTCACATTCACGCCAAGAACGTTCGTGCCGCCATCCGCGACAAGGCGCTTGCGGAGGGGCTGTCATTCCTTCAAGCTGTCCGGCTCGGCGTGTTCACGGTACCGGGTGACGAAGAGGGCTGCGTGGACTTCCCCGCGGTGCTGCGCATCGCCGCGCGCCACCGCTACTCGGGCTGGCTCATCGCGGAGGCCGAGCAGGACCCGGCGCAACGCGATCCGGTATACTATCAGACGTTGGCACTGAAGACGCTTCGCGCCATGGCACGGGAAGCGGGGTTGGACTAATGCTACGAGTACGTCATCCCCGTGCAACAGGCTGTGTCAAGGCTGATGAGGCAGAGCCCCATCGAGTCGTCATTCCCGCGGAAGCGGCTGTGTCAAACTCGTGAGGCACGCACATAACGGAACGTCATTCCCGCGGAAGCGGGAATCCAGGGGTGGGGAGGCGGAGAAACGCCCCTGTCGTGCCCCACCACCGCCCCTGGATTCCCGCTTCCGCGGGAATGACTCTTCGGGGGACCGTAGGCTCACGAGTCTTGACACAGCCGCTTCCGCGGGAATGACGTTCCGTAGGGTCCCGCCTCACGGGTCTTGACACAGCCTGGCAAGCGGGAATGACCTATTCATAGTGTTCATGCCGCGCGGGTTTGACACGGCCTCGCGGCCCTCGGGAGGAAGAACCCATGAGCAGTTTACTGAGAAAACCGTCAGGGACGACGGGCAAGATCGTCGACATCACACCGGCGGACGCCGGCTGGCGCTACGTCGGCTTCGCGGTGTACGCGTTGAAGGCCGGGGACACGGCCGGCGAGGACACCGGGGATCGCGAGGCCATCCTTGTGATGGTCGACGGCAAGGCGCGCCTGTCCACGCCCGAGGTGGACTTCGGCGTCCAGGGCGAGCGCCTGAGCGTGTTCGAGCAGACCAAGCCGTACGCGGTCTATGTTCCCAACGGCACCTCCTGGTCGGCGCGCGCGGAAACGGACTGCACGATCGCCGTGTGCTCGGCTCCGGGCTTCGGCGGGCATCCGGCCGCGGCCATCGACCCGGCCGGCATCCCGGTGCTGGAGCGCGGCAAGGGCGCCAACACGCGCTACGTGCACCCCATCGCCATGGACGACGCCGACATCGCCGACAGCGTGCTGATCACGGAGGTGTTCACGCCACAGGGCAACTGGTCGAGCTCCCCGCCGCACCGACACGACAGCGACGAGGGCGCGGACATGACCTATCTCGAGGAGACCTACTATCACCGCATCGACCCGCCCCAGGGGTTCGGCTTCCAGCGGGTCTTCACCGAGGACGGGGAACTGGACGAGACCATGGCCGTGTCCGACGGCGACACCGTGCTGGTGCCCCGCGGGCACCATCCGTGCGGCGCTCCCTACGGGTACGACATGTACTACCTGAACGTCATGGCCGGCCCGAGACGGCAGTGGCGCTTCAGGAACCACCCCGACCACGACTGGATCTTCCAGCGGGACTCGAAGTGACGGACGCGACCGCGGACCCGGTCAGGCTGGGGCTCCTGGGAGCCGGCCGGATCGGTCAGACCCACGCCCGCTCCATCGCGGCCGCGGAGGGCGCCCGGCTGGTGGCGGTGGCCGATCCCGTCGAAGCGGCGGCGGCCGCGGTGGTCCGCATGACCGGCGCCCAAGCCGTGTCGGCCGAAGAACTGCTGCACGATCCCGCCGTCGAAGGCGTTCTCATCGCCACGCCCACCGACGTCCACGCCGATCTCATCAAGCGGGCGGCCGATGCGGGCAAGGCCATCTTCTGCGAGAAGCCTCTCGACCTCGACCTGTCCCGCGCCCAACAGGGCGTCACCGCCGCGGCCCGCCGCGGCGTGCCCCTCATGGTCGGGTTCAACCGCCGCTTCGATCCCTCGTTCCGGCGCCTGCGCGAAGAGATCGACGGCGGGCGCATCGGTGACGTGGAACTCGTGCAGATCACCTCGCGCGATCCCGCCCCGCCACCCCTCGCCTACATCCAACACTCCGGCGGCCTCTTCCGCGACATGATGATCCACGACCTGGACATGGCGCGGTTCCTGGTGGGAGAGCCCATCGTCGAGATCAGCGCCACCGGATCGGCTCTCGTGGACGAGACCATCGGCACCGCCGGCGACGTCGACACCGCGGTCGCGGTGCTGCGCTCGTCGGGCGGCCGCCTGTGCGTCATCTCCAACTCCCGCCGCGCCGTGTACGGCTACGACCAGCGCATCGAGATCCACGGCTCCGCCGGAATGCTCTCCGCGGGCAATCCCGTGGCCACCACGGTGACCCGCGCCGACGGCGCGGGCTTCGCCACCGACCCGCTGAACGACTTCTTCATGGACCGTTACGCGGATGCGTACCGGTTGGAGATGGCCGCCTTCTGCGCCGTCGTCCGGGGCGGCAACGTGCCCTATCCCGACGGCCGGGACGGCCTCGCCGCCCTCGCCATCGCCGACGCCGCGTCGGAGTCCCTGGCTACGGGCCGCACCGTTGCCGTCGAACCCGTGGACGGCACTCCGTAAGCGCCAACCTCGGCGCCGGTCCTCCGTCCGCCGCGTGTGTGATCTCATCCAGTGCCTTCGCGAAACGCCGGCCTGCTCGTAGCCACCCGCGCCAACGTGTATAAGGGAAGCCGATCACGGTCCAACCGGCAGCAGACTCGTGCATTAACCGGAACGTTGGCCCCTAAGGGAGGAACACCCATGCGCATCATGTTTCTCAACAAGGCGCCGAAGAACGCCGCGAAGTACGACGTGACCTCGGTGGAGAAGCTGCTTAACGGCTATGCATCGGAAGGGACACGGGTGGAAGTGCATTTCCCGGACAACTTCGCGGGCTCGGCCGTGGAGGACGTGACCGGGAACCAGAAGATGCTGAACGGGCTGGACCATATGATGGAGACGCCCTCCTTGATCCGGAAGATCTGCTGGGCCGCGGAGAACGGCTTTGACGCGGTGATCCAGTCGAACACTTTCGATCCGGGCATCGACGGCGGCCGGCTGGTGGTCAAGATCCCGGTCATCGGCCCGCTGCGCACCACCGTGCACGCCGCGGCCGTGCTGGCCGACCGAATCGGGATCACCGTCCCGCTGCCCTCCCACGTCCCCTACACCTGGCGGCTGTTGCGCACCATCGGAATGGACCACCTCGTCACCGACATCCGCGCGCTCGACATCTACGGCTCCGACATCAACGAGCGGCGCGCCGAGATCACCGAAACCACCATCGGCCTCATCCGCGACCTCGTGTCGCAGACCGGCGCCCAATGCGTCGTGCCGCTCGGCGGCGCCCTGATCCCGTACGTCGTCGACCCCGCCGCGCTGCAGGAAGGCGCCGGCGTGCCCGTGTTCAACACCAAGTCCGTGTCCATCCGCTTCGCGGAAATGTGCGTCGCCCTCGGCATGAGCCACAGCCCGTTGACCTACCCGCGGGCCGAGCTGAGCTACAAGGATCTGGTGGCGGAAATTTGACCTGGTTCGTCAGTCCTGAGCGGCGCGTGTAATGGGGCCGCAAGGAGTTCTTAATGAGTCGACTGGAACGTGCGGCCGCCATCCTTGAGGCCGCCGAGACGTGGAAACAGCGATGTCTGCTGCACGGCGGATCGATGTTCACCGACGAGAGGTTGTGGACGCGGGAATGCTTCGAACAACTTCATACCCACTTCGTTGAACGCCCCGACACGGGAACCGGGTCGTTCGATGAGAGGCTTCGGCGCCAACTCGAACCCGCGCCCCCGGAAGCTAAGCGTCTGTGGGCGGAAATGACGTGGCTTTACCTCTTGATCGTCAGCGGGGTGAAAGGTGTAACCAAGCACGACAGGATCAGGACGGTTTGGGAGTCGTCGGGCGCGGCGCTGCCTGAAGATCACCCAGCCTTGGGTGATGTACTGGACGGAGGGATCGTCTATCCGGGGATGGCCTACTTGGGACACCAACGGCATGAGTTCAACTTCATCATAACCCTAATGCGCGACTGGAGCTCGCGTACCCCGCAGGATCGGACCTCGCTGCTGAGTGGTTCTTGGGTCTTTGCGGCGTGGGTCGATAGTCATAGTGAAGGCCGCCGGCGTTCATTCCGTCATGCCTTGTTATTCCTGTTGTTCCCGGAGGTGTTCCAAGCCATCGTTTCCCTGAACCACAAGAAAGCCATCGTCGAAGCCTTTTCCGACGAAAATGGGAAGACGCTCGACGTTGGCAACATGAACCTCGTGGATCTCGACAAAAGGTTGCTGGAGGTAGTTCGACGGCTTCAAGAGGAGCGTCCTGGTGAGGAGATACACCTCTACGAATCACCGTTGAAAGAACGCTGGCAACCAGGCCCTACGATTCCGGCCAACGGCAACGGCTCGTTAGACGACGAGGCTTGGTACCGAAAACGTTTCGGCACGGCCAATGTGTGGGCTATCGGGGCGGGCCAAGGTGCACGCTTTTGGCCAGACTTCCAAGAACAGGGTATCGCGGCCATCGGATACAGTGAACTCGCGGACCTTGGCGAGTACGAGACCAAGGATGCCATCCACAGTGCACTGATCGAAAACGGCCGCGGGCCAAATCCAAGCAACCACTCGCTCGCTGCGTGGGAATTCGCTCATGAAATCAAGGTCGGTGACATCCTCATCGCGAAGAAGGGCCGCTCTGTCATCCTCGGCTGGGGAGAGGTCACCGGAGAGTACGTACATGACCCCGAGCGGGCGGGATATCCGAACCTGAGGACAGTTCAATGGCATCCTCGCCACACGCCGATCAGCCTCGACGACTTGATTTCCACCAAGACACTGACCCGATTCACTCCGTACAAGCAGTGGTTGCGGGATATCTTCAGCTTGATAGATGGCGATAGGCCTGTGGTGGTTCCACCGAAACCGTATGGTATCGGTTGTACGCTCAAGGATCTCTTCGTCGAAGAAACACAACTCCAGCGCATTCTCGACTCCCTCGCCCTGCGCAAGAATCTGATCCTCCAGGGGCCTCCGGGGGTAGGCAAGACGTTCATCGCCAAGCGAATCGCGTGGTGCCTGATCGGGTACAAGGATTCGCGTCCCATCGAGATGGTGCAGTTCCACCAGTCCTATGCGTACGAGGACTTCGTGCAGGGTTGGCGGCCTACGGAGACGGGCGGCTTCACGTTGCGTAATGGGGTGTTCTTCGAGTTTTGCAAGCGCGCGGAACAGGAGCCGGAGACGCCGTTCGTCTTCATCATCGACGAGATCAACCGGGGCAATCTGTCCAGGATCTTCGGGGAACTGCTCATGCTCATCGAAGCGGACAAGCGTGGCCCCGATCACGCGATCTCGCTTACCTACAGCACCGTCGGAGAACGCTTCAGCGTTCCGGACAACGTGCATATCCTGGGACTCATGAATACCGCGGACCGATCCCTGGCCATCGTCGACTACGCGCTCCGCCGCCGGTTCGCGTTCGAGACACTGGAGCCCGCGTACGGGACCAGGCAGTTCCGGGACTATCTGCTCAACGCGGACGTGGACCTGTCGCTCAGGTGGACAGGATGGTCGAAGATTTGCGCCGCTGATGGACCGGAAGATTCCCATCGCCAACATCTACTACCTCCTGTGCTACGCCTGGAGCCACGTGGAGGAGCGGGATGTCGTGCGGCTGGAGGAGTTGGATGGACTTGAAAGGGTCCACGACCTCCTGGGCAAGGTGCTGGCGGAGGGAACCTTCCGGCTGATCCGCAGGGGCATCGACCGCGGCTATCGGGAGGTACGCGAGGATCTCGCCGGCATCCGCGGGAAGATCGCCGTGGGGGAGACGGCAAAACGGTCACTGCGCGCCCGCGGACGGGTGACTTGTGACTTCGAGGAGCTGTCGCACGACGTGCTGCATAACCGCATCCTGCGTTCTACGCTCCGGTTGCTGCTAAGAGTCCAGGACCTGAACTCGGAAGTGCGCAGGGAGATCCGGAACGCCTACACCAAACTCGACGGCGTAAGCGTCGTGCGGTTGAATCGCCGTTTGTTTCAGCGCGTGCAACTCGACCGCAACCGCCGGTACTATCGCTTCCTGTTGTCCGTGTGCTGGCTCATCCATGAGCAGTTGCTGGTCGACGAGCGGTCCGGGGAGGCCCGGTTCACCGACTTCAGCGAAGAGCGGATGGAAAGACTGTACGAGGACTTCATCATCGAGTTCTATCGGCGCGAGCAGGAGCGCTACCGGGTCAATTATCGCGGACGCACAATCGCGTGGGTCGACGAAGGCACGCCCGACCATCACCGCTCAAAGCTCCCGCGCATGGAGGCCGACGTCATACTCGAAGCGCCGGACCGGCGCATCATCATGGATGCCAAGTACTACCGGGAGTCTTTGGGTGGCCGCTACGGCGGGAAACTGCACTCGAACAACCTCTATCAACTCCTGGCCTACCTGCGAAACCGCGAAGCCACCGAGCCGGCCGGGCCGAAGCACGAAGGGGTCTTGCTCTACCCGGTGGTCGACACGCCATTGGCGGCCGATGTCCGCCTGGAAGGCTTCTCGATCCGAGCCCGGAGCATCGATCTTGCCCGGGACTGGCGCCACATCCACGCCGACATGCTTGCCGTCATCGCGTAGGGCATTAAATTGCAGAGAGCCTCCGATAAACGCGGCGCAGTTCACATCCGTCATTCCCGCGAAAGCGGGAATCCAGGCGGGGTGGAGTGGGGCAACATGCCCGTTAGTGTTAGGCTCCGCCCCACCCCTGGATTCCCGCTTTCGCGGGAATGACGATTCAGGGGTTCGTTGCCTCGCAGATGGTGTTTTGACACGGCCTGCATTCCGGGAACCCGCGACAGTGCACGTCAATCAACCTGCCGCCTAATAGCTGTACTTCTCCACCTTCTCCCAGTCGATGGCGGCGCCGAAACCCGGGGCGTCGGTGGGCAGGATGCCGCCGTCGTGGAAGTCGAAGTCGCCGACGAAGGTATCGTCGCCCAGCTTCTCGAAGAAGTGTGTCTCCGTGGGCCAGGGAGCCAGGCTGGGGATGGCGGCGCGCAGGTGAATGCGCACGAGCGACCCGATCCGGGACTCAGAGTCCGTGCCGATGACCACGGGCAGACCGGCGGCGTCGGCGAGGGCGATATTCTTGAGCGAGTCGCTGATGCCGGTGCGGCGCAGCTTCACGCTGACGGCCCCTACCGCGTTGATCTTGATGAGGTGGTACACCGCGCCCACCGTGCCGCACGTCTGATCGCCGAGGAGTGCGATGGGCAGGTCCGCGGCCACTGCGGCCATGCGTAACGGATCGGTAAAGGTGCAGGGCTCTTCCAGAAAGGCGATGCCGTAGGGGGCCAGTTCGGGCAGGATCGTGCGCGCCTCGGTTTCGGTGTAGGCGCCGTTGGAGTCAGCCCACATGACCACGTCCTCGCCCACGGCGGCGCGGATGTCGCGGATCATGGTCACGTCCTCGCGTGAGCGCTTCCACGTCTTGATCTTCAGCGCGGAAAAGCCGCGCACCTCGATGGCTTCCACAGCCTGTTGAGTCATCGCTTCCGCGGTGTTGCCGTGGGCGATCCAGCCCACGGGTACGCGCGCGGGCTTGCCGCCGCCGAGGAGACGCCAGACCGGCTGCCCGAGCAGCTTGCCGCGCAGGTCCCAGAGGGCCACGTCGATGAGCGAATGCACGGTCCGCGCGCCCTTGACCTTGGCGATTCGCGCGAGAATGTCGTTGTGGGCGAAGGGGTCCGCCCCTTCGAGAAGCGGGGCGAAGAAGGTGCGGATGGCGTACGCCAGGAGCTTCGGGTCCTCTCCCGAGTGGGCGGGCCGGGCGACGGACTCGGCGATGCCTTCGGCGCCGCTTCGGGTCACGAGGCGCAGGAGGATGTAGGCGCCGCTGGCCTCCCGCACCGAGCGGAACTGCACGGCGTTCCGGTAGGGAAGCTCGATGCAGTACGTTTCGATGCGTTCGATGCTGTCGTCGGAACGCTCGGATTCCTCCCCGCCTGGTCCTTGAACCCATTCGGATTGCTGCGACACGCTCTCCTTGGCCATCGGTTTCCCTCGTTCTCTTCGCAAGTTAACCGCCCCCAAACGCAAACGGGCGGCCGGTAGTGCATCATCTACCGGCCGCCCGTCCGTTTCAAGAACCGCTCGGGTTCAGGACATGGATGCTAGTTCGCCGCCAGCTCCTTCTTGATGTTGTTGATGAAGGTGTTGAGCATCTGGTCGGCCTTCTTGCGGATGATGGGCTGGCCGAACTCGCCGATCTTGCCGAGGATGTTGACGTCGGTCTCCACGGTCAGCTCGGTCTCGCCGGCGCTCAGCTCCTTGAGCTCCATGGTGGACTTGCCGCGCATGGCGCCGGCCACACGCCGGTCCTCGGCCTCGGCCCGGAGCGCGGCGCGCCAGGCCGTCTCGTCCTTCTCCTCCAGCACGATCTTGCCCTGCAGGCTCAACGAAATGGGCCCGACCCGGACCTTCAGGGTGCCCTGGTAGGTCTCGCCGTCCACCTGCTCGACGTCCTGGACGCCGGGGAGGCAGGTGGCCACCCTGGGGATGTCCATGAGAAGCTGCCACAGGGGCTCGCGGCCCGCGGGCACGGTTGCGCTTTGACTGAATTTCACTCGATTCCTCCGTTGCTCAGGATGCGTCGGCGATGGCGGCTTCAAGCGCGCGCCGGACGAACACCGCGGCCATCTGTGTCTTGTAGGAGCCCGAGCCGCGGAAGTCGCTCACCGGGTCGGTGTGCTCCTTGGCCTTCTCGCCGGCTTCGCGCAGGCCCTCGGCCTTCACCGGCTGTCCGCGAAGCACGTCCTCGGAAGCCGTGGCGCGCACGGGCGTGGTGTTAACGCTGCCCATGGCGATGCGCACGTCCTGGATGGTGCTCTTGGCGGCGTCCAGCGTCACCACCGCGGCCGCGCTGACGGTGGCGTAGTCGTCGGCCGAGCGCGGCAGGAACTTGAGGTAGGCGGCGCCACTGTTGGCCGCCATGAGCGGCACGCTCACGCCGGTCACGATCTCCTCCGGCTCCAGCACGGTCTCGTAGTAGTCGCTGAAGAAGTCCTCGGCCGCCACCGAGCGGCTGCCGCCCGCGGAACCCAGCTCGAAGCTGGCGCCCAGGGCGATGAAGGTCGGCGGCGGGTCCTGGTTGGGATCGGCGTGGGCCAGGCCCCCGCCCACGGTAGCCATGGTGCGAACCCGCTGCGTGGCCACGTGGTGGTAGGTGGCGCCCAGCACCGGGAGCTTGCCCTGGACCACGTCCGACGCGTCCAGATGGGCGTGGCTCACGAGGCCGCCGATGCGCACGCTGCCATTGTTCTCCGATATTTCGCTCAACCCGGACACGTTGCGCAGGCTGATGACGCAGCTCGGCTGCAGGAGCTGCTGCTTCATCATGATCACGAGCGCGGTGCCGCCGGCGATGATCTTGCCGTCGGAACCGGCTTCCTTGAGGTCCGCGTAGGCCTCTTCCAGGCTCCCCGGAGTGCGGTAGTCAAAAGCGATCATTCCTCAACTCCCTACTTGGCGAACTCGTGCGCCTTCTCGATGGACTCGATGATCTTGTAGTAGCCGGTGCAACGGCACAGGTTGCCCATCATCCAGTCCTTGATCTCTTCCTCGTTGGGCCGGGGGTTCTGGTCCAGCAGCGCCTTGGCCGCCACCACTTGGCCGGGGGTGCAGATGCCGCACTGGAAACCGCCGTAGCGGATGAAGCTCTGCTGCACCGGATGAAGCTCGCCGTCCTGGGCGAGTCCCTCCACCGTCGTGACGTCACTGCCGTCGGCGAACACCGCCAGGGCCAGGCACGAACTCACCATCTCACCGTCGATGAGCACCGTGCACGCGCCGCAAACACCCACGCTGCACCCTTCCTTGGTTCCCGTGAGGCCCAGGTCGTAGCGGAGCATGTCCACCAACAGCCGGTTGGTGGGCACCTCAAGCTCGTGCTCCGTCCCGTTGACGCGAAACTTGATCTTCTTGTCCATGAAACTCCCTCTCCGATCGTGAGGTTTGGTCCGTCTGCCGGCTGGCGGGGTCGTGATGATTCCCGAATGCCGCTTTTATATAGGAAGAATCCCCGTAAAGTGCAACCGGCCCGGAGACGGGCCGATGGGGCGTTCCGGTGAGCGGAAACGGGGCCGTCACGCGCTCCTGCTCCCAGGTTCGCGCCCGTCGGAAGAGACAGCCCGAGGGTCGCCCGCTCAGCCCCCTCGCGTTGAGGGCGGCGCTCCTGATGCCGCTCCGCCCGCCGCCGGCCGGCGGCGCGGCGGCACCGCTTCCACCGGTTTCTCCATGAACTCGCCGATGCGCGCCGCGAGATCATCCAGCCGCCGGCCGCCGCCACGGTCGAGCAGCACGGACCCCGAGTCGGCGAGAAGCAGTCGCACCGAGCGGGCGGGGAACGACTTCTCTCCAGCCGTGGATCCGGCTACGGCGAAGCCGCTGTAGACTTGGTCATCGGCGACCCTCAGACCCGCGACCTCGTCGAAGCCGAGAGTCAGCCGCCGGCGCAGGAACAGGCTGCTGCGGGTCAGGGACACCGTGCGCGCGCGCCGGTCCAGGCGTATCGTGCGCTTGAGGGTGAAGAGGAACAACACCACCCCGAAGAGCACCACGTTCATGGCCGGAAAGTACCACAGGTTCCCCACTGCGCTGTCGAGCCCGTGAGCGCGAATGGCCAGGAACACCGGCACCGAGAGCAAGAGCAGGAAACAGGCGATGCCCAGGCACAGCAGCGCCGGAAAGCGTCCGCCGCGCCAGACCAGGTTCAGCTCGTGGCCGCCGGAAGGTTCCTGACGGAATCCGAGACGGCTGCCGATGGATTCGAAGTGTCGTGGGTCCCCTGTCATGAGTGCGGAATAAAACGGCCCCGCCGAGCTTATCCGAAATCGCGGGACGATCCAACAACGATCGCCGCGCCGTTCAGGGCACAAGCCTGATCTGCGTCGGGCCTTCCAGGATCATCTCCAGCCCGTATTTCGGGTCGTCCTTGATGCGCCCGGTCAGTTCCACCTCCTTCCCCTGGAACCGGTTCGGGTGGGCGTCCGCGCGCTCGAAGGCGTCGACGGCCGACGAGAAGATGACCGCGGTAAAGGCGGACCGGGAAGGGCCGAAGTCCAGGAACCAGGTGTTGCTCTTGGACGAGTGGCCCACGCGGTACACCCGGCCGCGCACCCGCGCCAATGCCCCGGCCAACCCCTGGAGCCGCTCGATCTCCATGACGTCGACCTCCGGGAGATCCCGGTCGGAGGCCGGATTCGCGGCGGTGGAATCACCGAGAGGGACCGCGCCGTCCGCTGGATCGCCCGCGCACGGCGCCGGTCCAGTCCAGCGCGCATACACCAGATGCCCCAGGAAGCCGGACAGAAACGCTCCCACCACAAGCCCGGCCAACGGAACGGAGAACCGCTGCAAGAAACCTGCCGCCATACCCTTGAACCCCCTTCGGTGAGTTGTCTTTCCGTAGGAGGAATCGGCGCGACCGACGCGGTCTTAAGGTCCGGCCTACGGCCGGCACATTTCCAGGATCAGCCTCTCCATGGCGGCCTGGGGCTGGTGGCCGGAGGACTTGAGGCGGGCGTCGGTGTCCTGGAGCACCCTGAGAAAGGTCCTGAGCTCGGGCAAGGTGAACTTCTCCGCGCGCTGCAAGGTCAGGAAATTGGCGTAGGGGCTCTTGGTGGGGAGTCCTTCGGTGTCTGCCGGGACCCGGTTCTGGAACTCCGCGTAGGACATGTGCCGGCGCCAGACCGCGGCCAGCTCGCGGTCGAGCAGTTGGCGCGCGCTCAGGAGGCGCCGCACATGGCTCGCGATGGCGCCGAGCATCATCAGCGGGTAATCGCCACCGGCCATCAGGCGGCGCAGAAAACCCAGGGCCCGAAGCGCGTCCCGCTGCCCCAGGGCGTCGGTGAGATCGAACACCCAGCTCTCGGACTGGTCCGTGAAGATTTCCTCGACGTCGGCGGCAACCACCGTATCCGCGTCACCGGCGTAGAGGATCAGCTTCTCGAGCTCCTGGTGCACGATCCAGAGCTCGTTGCCGCATCGGGACAGCACCATCTCGCGAGCCTCGGTCTCGATGCGCTTGCGCGCCCTCCGCAGATGCTGATCGAGAAACGCCGCCAGCGCCTCCCGGCGGATGCGTCCGCTGCGGTCGCGTTCCACCGACAGGTCGAGGACGCACCCCTGGCGGCTCAACTGCTTGTAGGCGCGGCCGCGCTTGTCCACCTGGGGAGCCAACAGCAGCAGGCGCGCGCCGTGGGGCAGGCCGCGTTCGAGGAGTTCAACGATCCGCTCCGTTTCTTCGGCCTTGGGCTTGCCGGAACCGGACGTCGGCTCGTTCCCCCCGTCTCCCTTGCGCTCTGGAGGAGCGAACCAGGGAACGTACTCAGCCACCACCGTGCAGGCGGGAGCGAAGAGTGACGGGGTCATGAGGGCAGCCTCGATGTCGCCCCACGAGGCGGCGCGGGCGTCGAACCGGGAGACGGCGAGGCTTGCGCCATCGCCGGGGGCCAGGTGTTCCAGGATCGCGCGGCTCGCTCCCCGGACACGATACTCGTCTCCGTGAACCAGCATGATCCCAAGCCCCTTGCCGTCGCGAAGGGCCTGCAGCAGCGCTTCCAAGTCTTGCGCCATCGATCAACACCGCCGGGGCGGCGTCAGCGTTTCGAAACCCACATCTGGTTCTTCTCGCTCCAGGCGAAATCCGACTTCCAGACCTTGAGACCGACCGTAAAATCGCCGCCGGAGCGGGAAAGGAAGACCTTCTGGGTCGAATGGGGGATGTCCACCCGCGCCACGATCATCACCTGTCTGCGCAAGTTCCCCCGGATCAGAACGCGGTCCCCCACCTCCATCGTGGTGCGTTGTCCCTTGGTGCGTTTCACATCGCGAGGGTACCACCGCCCAACCGGCCGCGCAATTTCGAACTTTTGAGGCCGCCAGTCCCCTGCCCACGGCAGCGGCCTTGACAAAGGGCACGGCGCTTCTCTATGAGAGATAGTGGCGGCATTTCGGACCGCTTGTCCGACGCGCAGGGATGCCCGCCTTACCCTTTCCTTCTTTCCAACAGAGAGAACGAGAAAGCCTTACAGAACCGGCCCTCGGGACCGGAGCCGGACAGGAGGTCATCCATGCGTTTCGTGACTTACAATTTTCAGAGCAAGGCCCGTCTGGGCTTGATGACCGGAGACGATCAGATCATCGATCTCCAGGAAGTCGCCAAACGCTACTTGCCCGGCGACACCGCCGCCTATTTGGGCAGCATGCAGTCGTTCGTCGAGGCCGGCGCCAAGGCCGTCAACACCGCCAAGAAGGCCGCCCGCTACGTCGAGGACCTCGATACCAAGGGCACCCGCAGGCTCGCCCAGGCCGGCATCCTGATGAAGCGCAACCGCGTGAGGCTGCTGTCGCCGATCCCCGCTCCGCGAAAGAACGTCATCTGTCTGGGAGTCAACTATCAAGAGCACATCGACGAGGGCGCGCGCGCGCGCGGCATCCAGTTCAACACGCCCGAGGTGCCGGTGTTCTTCACCAAGCCGGCCACCGCGGTCATCGGCGACCAGGGCAAGGTGCTCGCGCACTCCGTCACCAACAGGATCGACTGGGAGGTGGAGCTGGCCGTGGTGATCGGCCGCAAGGGCCGGAACATCCCCGCCGCCAAGGCCAACGACTACATCTTCGGCTATACGGTGTGCCTGGACATGACCGCCCGCGACCTGCAGCGCCGCCACCTCCAGTGGTGGAAGGGCAAGTCCCTCGACACCTTCTGCCCGCTGGGACCCAGCATCGTGCACAAGAGCACCATGCCCGACCCCAAGAACATCCGGCTCCAGTGCCGCGTGAACGGCGAGACCATGCAGGACGGCAACACGCGGGACATGATCTTCGACGTCCCCACGACCATCGAGCATCTGTCCGCCGGCCTCACCCTGGAACCCGGCGACATCATCAGCACCGGAACGCCGTCGGGCGTAGGCTTCGCCCGGACTCCACCCATCTTCCTCAACGTCGGCGACACGGTGGAAGGCGAGGTGGAAGGCATCGGCGTGCTGGAGGTGAAGATCGCCGCCGCGCGCTAACGCACCGTTTCCGCGGGGCCCTGCCGGCTGTGGTGTCCGTTGCGTTTTGCTAGTATCCTGTCAGACACAATCGGTGGGGAACCTGTCGTGGTAATCCAAGTCAACGGCAAGGACAGCGAAGTCGCGCCCGACATCAGCGTCGCCCAGCTCCTGGAACATCTGGAGATCCGGCCCGGGCGCGTGGTGGTGGAACTCAACGCCGAGGTCGTTGCACGCGACGCGCACGGCGACACGCAATTGAAGGAAGGTGACGAGGTGGAAATCGTCCACTTCGTCGGTGGCGGCTAGAGTCATGACCCAATCCACGCAAGCCTCGAAAGCGGCGACGCCCGACTGCTTCCGCCTCGCCGGCAAGGAATACCGCTCGCGCCTCATCGTCGGCACCGGCAAGTACAAGGACTTCGAGGAGACCCGCAAGGCCATCGAGACCTCCGGCGCGGAGATCGTCACCGTCGCGGTGCGGCGGGTCAACATCACCGACCCGGATCAGGCAAACCTGCTCGACTACCTCGACCCCAAGAAGTTCACGATCCTGCCCAACACCGCCGGTTGCTACACGCCGGAAGAAGCCGTGCGCACCTGCCGCCTGGCGCGCGAGGCGGGGGTCGGCGACATGGTCAAGCTCGAGGTCATCGGCGACGACAAGACCCTGTTCCCGGACATCCCCGGCACTCTGGAGGCCGCGCGCCTGCTCATCGAGGACGGCTTCACCGTGCTGCCGTACATCAGCGACGACGTGGTCACCGCCAAGAAGCTCGAGGACATGGGCTGCGCCGCGGTCATGCCTCTCGCGGCGCCCATCGGCTCGGGCCTCGGCATCCGCAACCCCTACAACATCCGCATCATCCAGGAACACGTGTCCATCCCGGTGATCGTGGACGCCGGCGTGGGCACCGCCTCCGACGCCGCCATCGTCATGGAGATGGGCTGCGACGGCGTGCTCATGAACACCGCCATCGCCGGCGCCAAGGACCCCGTGCTCATGGCCGATGCCATGAGGCAGGCCGTGGAGGCCGGCCGCAAGGCCTTCCTGGCCGGGCGCATTCCCATGAAGCTTTACGCCACCGCATCCAGTCCCATCGAGGGACTGCTCACCTGACCGGCGGCCGCCACCGGAGAGGTCTTGAGAGCCGGCGCGTTCGAACCGGGCCGGGCGACCCGAGCCAACGACCTCGTATCGGCCAATGAGCAGACCCGTGCGCACCATCGATTTCGACCTGTATCTCGTCACCGACCGCAACACCACGGCGGGGCGTGAGCTGTTGTGGGTGCTGGAAGAGGCCCTGGAGGGAGGCGTCCGCGCCGTCCAGCTCCGGGAGAAGGACCTGGAGGCGCGTGCGCTCCTGGAGTTGGCGCGGAGGGTGAATGCGCTGTGCCACCGCTACGGCGCCGAGCTCTTCGTCAACGACCGCGTCGACGTGGCCCTGGCCGCGGACGCCGCCGGCGTGCACTTGGCCGCCAACTCCCTGCCCGTGAAAGTCGCACGGGAACTGCTCGGCCCTGACCGGAAGATGGGCGTCTCCACCCATTCCGTGGAGGAAGCGCGAGCCGCCGCGGGAGCCGGCGCCGACCTCATCGTCTTCGGCCCCGTCTACCCCACCCCATCCAAGCTCGCCTTCGGCGCTCCCCAGGGTCCCGCCGCCCTCAAGGCCGTCACCGACGCCACCTTCGTCCCGGTCTTCGCCATCGGCGGCGTCAAGCAGCAGCACCTGCCCGAGATCAAGGCCCACGGCACCGCGCGCATCGCCCTCATCTCCGCCATCGCCGAAGCCCCCGACCCCCGGACCGCGGCCCGGGACATGCTCGCCGCGCTGCGGGCGTGAGACACAGGATGGCGCTGACGCCCTTCCTGTAATTCCCGCGGAACAGGCTGTGTCAAAACGTCGTCCGGACAAGAATTGGCGCCAGCCCCGCGAGTCGTCATTCCCGCGGAAGCGGGAAGGTGGATTCCCGCTTCCGCGGGAATGACGACTCGCGGGGCTCTGCCCATCAGTTTTGACACAGCCTGGAAAGCGGGAATCCAGGGGTGGTGGGGCGGCGCCGGGAACAGTCCATATTGAGTCACGTCCGGCGTTTGGTATATGGTACAGCCCACGAGGAGGAACGCCATGAGAGATTGGGAAAAGATCGTCCCTGAATACGACCGCCAAGTCTACGAAAAGGCCGGCTACACCGGCAAACAACCCTTCGGACAGAAGCCCGCGCTGCTGATCATCGACGTCATCACGGCCTTCACCGGAACCAGGCCGATGGAGACCCTGGACGCCATCGACGAGTTCCGGTCGAGCTGCGGCAAGGCCGCGTGGCAGGCGCTGCCGCACATCCGCAAGCTCCTGGTGGCGTGCCGCAAGAGCAAGGTGCCGGTGATCTATTCCACCAGTGATCCCGACTTCAAGGCGGTCTTCGGCAACGCCACCAAACGCGCGACGGAGCCCACCACGTCGAGCGACAAGGCGGTGGAGTTCCCGCAAATGATCCGACCGCGCAAGGACGAATACGTGGTGCACAAGGCCCGCGCCAGCGCGTTCTTCGGCACCCACCTGGTGACCTACCTGACGCGCAAGAACATCGACTCGCTGATCGTCACCGGCGCCTCCACCTCCGGCTGCGTCCGCTCCACGGTCATCGACGGCTACTCCAACGGCTACTCCGTACACGTCGTGGAGGAAGGCACCTTCGACCGCTCGCCGTTCTCGCACCTCGTGAACCTCTACGAGATGAACAGCAAGTACGCCACCGTGGTGACCCGGGCCGAGGCGCTGGCCTACGTCGAGTCGCTGCGAGCCGTACCGGAGATCCGGGCGGCACAGCGGTAGCGACCACACTCCAACGAAAACATCCAGCCCGCCGGCGGCGGGCGTGGGGAGCTCTGGAGAAATTCAATGAGAGACCTCGGACTCAAGGACAAAGTAGTGCTGATCACAGGCGGAGCCGGCGTGCTCGGCACGGCCTTCTCGCAGGGCTTCGCAGACCACGGCGCGAAGCTGGCCATCAACGACCTCCGGGAAGAAAAGGCCCTGGAGTGCATCGGCAACCTCACCGGCGACGTCGAGGCGATCCCCGCGCCCTGCGACGTCTCCGACGACGCCGACGTGGGCCGTATGGTCAACGAAGTGGTGGAGCGGCTCGGCAGCATCGACGTGGTGGTCAATGCCGCCGCCGTACAGATCTACCCGCCCAAGACCATCACCGAGATGGAGCCCGGCGAGTGGGACTTCGTGCTCGACATCTGCCTCAAGGCCGCCTACCTCACCACCCGCCACGTGGCGCCGGTGATGAAACGCCAGGGCGGCGGCAAGATCGTCAACATCGCCTCCATCGCCGGGCACCGCGGCACCGCCGGCGGCTCCGCCTACAGCGCCGCCAAGGGCGGCGTCGTCATGCTCACCCGGCAGATGGCCGTGGAGCTCGGCCGGGACAACATCAACGTCAACTCCGTCAGCCCCGGCTTCACGCCCAACCGCCTCACCACCATCTACGAATATGAGGCCATCGCCAAAGGCGCCAGCGAAGGCCCCGAGCCCTCCCACGCCGCCGGCGAGTTCACCCCGCCCGCCCTCGGCCGCAAGGGCGAAATCGAAGACTTCGTCGGCCCGGTGCTCTTCCTCGCCTCCCAGTGGGCCAACTACATCACCGGGGCCGACCTGCCGGTGGAGGGGGGCCGGATGGCGGCGCGGTAGCCCCGCCAGTGGCTTGCCGACACATGCGGCCGACTGCTAGATTAGTGGTCCTCGCCCGCCCAACTCATCGCCACCCTAGCTCAGATGGTAGAGCAACTGATTCGTAATCAGTAGGTCGCCGGTTCGAGTCCGGCGGGTGGCTCCAGTCTTTTCAAGGGGCTTCGCTGACCAAAGCGAAGACCGGCATTCACTAAACGATGTCTGAACTGACCGACTACCGTGCCTTGACGTTCGACTGCTACGGCACCCTGATCGACTGGGAATCCGGGATCTGGGATGCGCTGCAGCCGCTGATCATGCGGAGCGGCCGCTCGGACGTGACCCGGGAGGCCGGTCTGCTCGCGTTCGCGAAAAACGAAAGCCGACACCAACGCTCATCGCCTGGTCTGCGCTATCCGGAACTGCTGGTGCGGGTGCATCGAAGCATCGCGGAGAGTCTCGGCATGGCGACCAGCGAGGCGCTCGACGAAGCCTTCGGCGAATCGGTGCCCTTGTGGCCGGCGTTCCCGGACTCCGCGGATGCGCTTCGCGTGCTCAAGCGGCATTACAAGCTGGTCATCCTTTCGAACGTGCATCGCGAAGGCTTCGCGGCCTCCAACCGCAAGCTCGGCGTCGATTTCGATGCGATCTACACCGCGGAGGACGTTGGCTCCTACAAGCCGGCCGATGCGAACTTCGAATACCTTCTCGCGCATCTCGACTCGGACCTCGGGATGAACAAAGGCGACATTCTGCACACCGCTCAAAGCCTGCATCACGACCACGCGCCCGCGAAGCGCTTCGGCCTCGCCAACGCCTGGATCGACCGTCAGCGACTCTCGGAGGGTGGAAGCTGGGGGGCGACGGAGGAGGTGGAAGACGTGCCTGAGGTGGACTTCAAGTTCTATTCCATGGGTGAGATGGCCCAAGCGGTGCAGGCCGAAGCGGTGTAACGTCAGGACGACGCGGCGGCGCACGGGAAAGCGATGACCTCCGAGGGCCGCACCGTCACGCGCACCCGGGTGCCGGCGGGAAGAACATACGTCGAAGGTTGGCTGCTGCGAACGTGCGCGCCCGACGGAAGGGTCACTTGGTACAGGTTCTCGGCGCCGCGAAACCGCCGGCGCGCCACCACGCCGACACCGTCCTCCGCGGCTTCCAACTCCACCTCGTCCGGCCGCACCAGGACGTCGACCTTCGTATCGACGGGCAATCCGGAATCGTTGGGGAACCTGCCCACTTCGGTTTCGATGCCGTCGCGCACGACCCCGGGGACGAAATCCGACCGGCCGACGAACTCGGCGACGAAACGCGTCTCAGGCTGGCGGTACAGCACCTCGGGCTCGGAAATCTGTTCCAGCACACCCTGGTTGAGGATGCCGATGCGGTCCGCCAGCGTGAACGCCTCTTCCTGGTCGTGGGTCACGATGATGGCGCTGGTGTCGGACTCGCGCAGGATCCGTAGCAGCTCCTCGCGCATCTCGGCCCGCATGTCGGAGTCCAGGTTGCTGAAAGGCTCGTCCAGCAGGAGCAACAGGGGGTTGGGCGCCAGCGCCCGGGCCAGCGCCACGCGCTGCTGCTGGCCGCCGGAGATCTCGTGAGGATAGCGGGCGGCCATCTCGTCCATGCCCACCACGGCGAGCACGCGCCGTGCCGTGTCCTCGCGCTCCTTGCGCGACTCGTCCCGCAGCCCGAACATGACATTCTCCAGCAGCGTCAGGTGCGGGAACAGGGCGTAGTCCTGGAACACCATGCCGATACGCCGTTTCTCGGGCTCGATCCACATGCCGTCGCCCGAGAGCGGTGCTCCGTGGAGCAGGATCCTGCCGCTGTCGGGCCGGTCGAAACCCGCGATCATGCGCAGCGTCGTGGTCTTGCCCGAGCCGCTGGGACCGAGCAGCGCGAGGATCTCCCGTTCACGCAAGGTGAAGCTCACGTGGGACACCGCCACCGGGGCGATGCGCGCATGGGTCTTGGAGATATCCTCGAGAGTGATCAGGGACACCGGCGTCCTCACGCTTCACGCACGGCAACCGACGCGCCGCCCTCGCCGCACTCCAGCCACCAGCGCTCCAGGTCCCGCAACGCCCGTTCCGCCATGAATTCCTTCTTGCGCCGGCCCTTTGTCTTGAAGGGAAGGCTCGGGAACAGTCCGAAGTTGACGTTCATGGGCTGAAAGTCCTGGCGCGCGGCATCGGACACGTAGGCGAGCAGGCCGCCCAGCGCCGTGGTGGCGGGCGGCGTCACCGGCTTCGCCCCGGAAAGCAGCCGGGCGGCGTTGACGCCGGCGAGGAGGCCGGACGCGGCCGATTCGATGTAGCCCTCGACCCCGGTAATCTGGCCGGCGAAGAAGAGCCGCGGGCCGCCGCGCCACTGCAGCGTCGGCAACAGGTGCCGCGGCGCGTTGATGTAGGTGTTGCGGTGCAGGCTGCCGTAGCGCACGAACACCGCCTTGGCCAGTCCCGGGATCAGCGAGAACACGCGCTTCTGTTCGGGATGGGTCATCTTGGTCTGAAAGCCCACGAGGTTGTACAGGGTCCCCTCGCGGTTCTCCTGGCGCAACTGCACCACCGCGTAGGGCCTCTCCCCCGAAGCCGGGTCCACGAGCCCGGTGGGGCGCATGGGTCCGAACGCCAAGGTCTCGCGACCGCGCCGGGCCATCTCCTCGACCGGCAGGCACCCCTCGAAGAAGCGTTCGAAGCTGCGCACCGGTACCTTCTCGGCTTCCACCACCGAGTCCACCAGCCGGTAGTATTCGGCCTGGGTCAGCGGCAGGTTCAGGTAGTCGCCGGGATTCTCGTCGTAGCGGGAGGCGCGAAACGCCACGGACGCGTCCACGGATTCGGCGGTGACCACCGGCGAGATGGCATCGTAGTAGTAGAGATGCTCGGCTCCCAGGAGCTCCCGCAGACGCTCCGACAGCGGCCCCGATGTCAGCGGCCCGGTGGCGACGATGGTGAGGCCCGGCGGAATGGCGTCGATTTCGCGGCGGATCAGGCGCAGGCCCGGCAGCGACGACACCCGCTCGGAAATGGCCTCGGCGAAGCGCACCCGGTCCACGGCCAGGGCGGAGCCCGCGGGGACCTGGTGCGCCTCCCCCAGCTCGATCATCAACGAGCCCATGCGGCGCATCTCTTCCTTGAGCAACCCCGCCCCAGTGGTCAGCAACCGGGAACGGAACGAGTTGCTGCACACCAATTCGGCCAGATGGCCGGTGGTGTGCGCCTCGGTGCGGCGCACCGGCCTCATCTCGTACAGGTCCACCGGTACGCCCCGCCGGGCGAGCTGCCACGCGGCCTCGCACCCGGCGAGCCCGCCGCCCACGACGTTCACACGCTCGATATTGTCGCTCACCTGCGCGTTCATGGTGTCATACGCGAAGGGGCGGCAGACTGGACCTCTGCCGCCCCACGCAAACCTCTTCTTGGCCGTCCTTTTCAGGAAACGACATCAGTCTTGTTGTCTCGCCGGGTGAATCCCTCGAACAGGCCTTCCAAGCGGGCCATGCGCTCTCGCAAGTCCGCGATATCGCGCTTCATGGATCGAAGATCGGGCAGGATCAGCCCCGCCAAGGCGATCCCCGTCCCGAAGACAGCGACGAGAATACCGAAAACACCAAGGAGAATCTGCGTTTCCGATGAAGCAGCGAGCATGTTGTTCTCCCTTTGATCATCCATACCACAAGGGCACCACCAACGTAAGACATTTCGAGAAACCAACGGGTCACCGAGCCGCTCCCGTGGTGCCGATGACAGCCGTGTTCAGAGCATATCTGTTTCCCGGCAACTGCCTGAGCAGGCCCTGAAGCTCCAGCTCCAGAAGAACCTCACAGACCTGCTGCGCTGGAAGGTCCGTCCGGTCCATGACGTCGTCCACATGCAGCGGTCCCGCCTCGAGATCGCGCAGGATCGCGCCATAGGCACCGCCGAGAGGAACGTGGACGCGGCCGGAATCACCCGCGTCGATCGCCGCTTCCGGCCGAGCATCGCGCGCCTGCGCCGCCAATTGCGGCACGATTTCCTCGATCACGTCGCTCACGTCCTCCACCAGCTTGGCTCCCTGCCGGATCAGCCGGTGCGGGCCGCGGCTGCGGCTGGCGCGCGCCGGGCCGGGCACGGCGAACACCTCGCGGCCCTGCTCCAGCGCGCAGCGCGCCGTGATGAGGGAGCCGCTGCGCTCGGTGGCTTCCACCACCACCACGCCCAGAGCGAGGCCGCTGATGAGCCGGTTGCGCGACGGGAAGTGGTGCGGCAGCGGGCGCGTGCCCAGGGGATAGTCAGAGAGCACCGCGCCGCCACCTTCGATGCGGCGGCTCAGATCGCGGTGCTCTGGTGGATAGGGCACGTCCACTCCCGAGCCCAGCACCGCCACGGTCCAGCCACCTCCGTCCAACGCAGCTTCGTGGGCGTGGCGGTCGATACCCCGGGCCATGCCGCTGACGACCACGATGCCGGCCGCGGCCAACCCACGGCACAGCAGCCGGGTCATCTCGCGGCCGTACTCGCTCGGCGCGCGCGTGCCCACGACGCCCACCGAAGCGTACCCAACCGCCTCCGGCGATCCCCTTGCATAGAGCACCGGGGGCGGATCGTGTATGGCGCGCAACCGTTCCGGATAGGCCGGGTCCGTGTACCGCACCAGCCGCACCCCGGCTTCGCGCACCCGGCGCATCTCTTCCGCCAGGCGATCCCACGCCGAGAACGCCAGCAGTCCTTCCACCGCCGGCCGGCTCAGCCCGACAATGTCCCGCAACCTGCTCCGGCCGCCGAAGAAAGCATCCGTGGGATCGCCGAAGACCTCCGCGATGCGCCGGAACCCCACGCACCCAAGGCCCGGAACTTCGCCGAACGCAAGCCAGGCGAGGTCCCTCCGGCTCTCATCCGGCGTCCGGCCGCGGGCACGCGCCGCACCGGCCACTAGTCTTCATCCCTGCCCGCGCGCGCCCGGAACGTCAGGCGCAAAGGCGCGTGCTCGAGGCCCAGCTCCGCGCGCAGCGCCTTCACCAGATAGCGCTGGTAGTTCGCGCCGAAGCCTTGGGGATTGTTCACGAACAGGGTGAACGTCGGCGGGCGCACGTCCGTCTGCGTGGCGTAGTAGACCTTCACGGGGCGCCCGCGGAGCTGCGGCGCGGAATGGCGCTCGGTGAGACGGCGCAGCACCCGATTGAGCAACGGGGTCTTGATCCACCGGCGTTGTTCCTCGCCCACCCGTATCACCGTGTCCATCAGCCTGTTCATGCCCGACCCTTCCATTGCCGACATAGATACGATCGGCACGTGGTCGGCGAACGGTAGCCGCCGTTGCAAGAAATTCCGGTATTCGCGCAGACTCACCTGCTCCGTGTCCAGCAGGTCCCACTTGTTGATGCCCAGGACCATCCCCTTGCCCCGCTGCGACGTGTAGGACATCACCTGGGCGTCCTGATCGGTCACTCCTTCGGCCCCGTCCAAGAGGTGGATGACCACGTCCCCGCCGTCCACCGAGCGCAGGGCGCGGCTCACGCTGTAGCGTTCCACCGGATCCACCACCCGCGCCTTGCGCCGGATGCCCGCGGTATCGGTGAGGCGGCAAACCGTTCCGTTCCAGGTGAAGTCGGCCTGGAGCGCGTCCCTAGTGGTGCCGGGCTGGGAGTCCACCAGGGAACGGTCGTAGCCCAGGAGCCGGTTCACCAGCGTGGACTTGCCCACGTTGGGACGCCCCACCACCGCAAGTGCCAGGGACTCCACCGCCTCGCGGGCGCCCGCCGTTTCCCGGGGCAAGGCGTCCACGACCTCTTGCATCAGGTCCGCGACCCCGAGCCCGTGCTCCGCCGAGAGCGGATAGAGCCGCTCGACGCCCAGCCGGTAGAACTCGTAGAGATCGCTCTCGCGCGGCCCGGTGTCCAGCTTGTTCACCGCGTAGAACACGGGCTTGGCGGCCTGCCGCAACACCTCCACCGCGGCCGTGTCCGGCGGCATGGGCCCGGTGCGGCCGTCCAGGAGGAACACGATGACATCGGCCTCGTTCACCGCGGTCATGGTCTGCTGCAGGATGCGCCCCTTGAGCCCCTCGCGCTCGTCCGGCTCCATCCCCCCGGTGTCCACCAGCACGAACCGATGCCGGCGCCACGACACCTCGTTGTAGTTGCGGTCGCGGGTGACCCCCGGCTGATCGTTCACGATGGCGCGCCGCGCCCGGCTCAGGCGGTTGAACAGCGTGGACTTGCCCACATTGGGCCGCCCCACGATGGCCACCACCGGCAGATTTTCGGATGTGTTCATGTATCGTGGAGTGTCCCGAGGGCACGCCCTCATCAGGATCGTACGGTCGAGTGTCCGGCAGGACAGCGGCGGGCATCTGAAACCGGACGGCGATGCCTGCGATCCTCAACCTTCTTTATGGAACGACGCCCACGCCGCTGTGTCGTTCCAACATCTCGATCAGGTCACCGCGTCTGAAGGTGGCCGACAATTGCTGAAGAGAGACATCCCGCTCTCCGTAGCACTCCCTCAACGCATCCGTCAGCGCTTGGATGGCATACGCGTGGTATTGGGGGCAGTTTTCCTTGAACACTTCAAGCAACGCGGGAAGGTTTCGGTGCGAGACTTGATCAAGCGATGTTTGCTGATCCATCAAGAGCTTACTCCCGATCAACATGGAGATATAGTGCGACGCATAGGGCAAAAAGTCCGCTGGCGTTACGGCCGTCGGGCGTTTTCTTTCGTTCTCCACGCTCCTGAAGATCAAGACTGCAAGCAGGGCTTGGGCCGCATTGAGATGTTCGAAAATGTCGTCGTACAGTTTGCCGAAGTGTTCCGTTCGGCGAAACTTCGCTTGGTGCGGTCGTTTCCGCCAGATGGCGAGTACCGCTTCCGCGACAATCGTGCTGGTGATGACCGATGAACCACCCCCACCCTCATCCCTCTGGCGTTTGTACGTGAATTCCAGACCCAGTTCTTTCATGCCCAACTCCAACTGCTTCTGAGCTTCATCGTTGGACCGCAAATCCCTGAGATCGACCGGGTTCTGGCTGTTGGCCGCATAAGTAATGTCCTGGACGAACTCCTTGCCTGTATCCGGCAACTGGTAAATCCTGATCATCACAAAAGCCGACTCACCGACCCGATCAGACGAGCTATCCCTGAGTGTCTCCTGAATTGTTCTGCATGTCTGGCCGTCGTTGATCACCTGCATGTTCCGGAGCTGAACCTTGTAGTCCGATTTCTGAAAGGCATTGTAGTCGAACTTTTCGCAGACCACCGTGATGCCGTTGTTGTAGAAGTAGAATTTGTCGGATTTGTCTGGATCGCAGAGAGTTGCGTGGATAGCGGCATTGACGCGATTGTGGTGCAGCCCGAGGTAACGCCGGATGTTGCGATCCAGCAACCTGTCACCATACTCGTCGAACAATCGGCCGATCTCCTGAACGGAAACGCGTCCGACCAGGACCCTCATGAAGTTCAGGTCCTCTACGGTCGCCAGTCCGCTGAGCGTCAGAGTGGCGTCCACGTCTTTGCTGGCTTGCAGGATACGGACGACGGAATCGTGATTAAAGTGTACGAAATCTACCTTGTCGCCAAAGTCCTTCCTCGCCTCGTCGATCCAATGGTCGGCCTGAGTTTGCCATTGAGCGCCGTTGTTGCAAAGAAAGAACCGCACACGAGGAATATACCCGTCACGGATCAAGGAGCGAATCTCTTCGATCTTCGGCTCCAATTTGGGATTTAACGTGACTTTCCGATAGGGATCCAGCAAGACCTGGACGGTATCCACGGCTTTTCGGACGTCGTTTTCCGGAAAATTCGCTTCCCCACTCAGATCCTCAATCTTGTACTTGCCCTGGAACACCGTGACCATGAACTCGCCGTCTTCCTCGTCACCGACGTACAGTCCATCCACGCCAGCGTCGTTTCCACCATCCGTGAGGCACTCAAGACTGTCTTCAAGAGTCGTTTCCAGACACGTTGACAGGCACAGAAGCACGAATGCGGCGGACTTCTTTCTGTTCAGGTCGTTTCCCGGCAACTGCTCGGAGTAGTCGTCCACGATGGCGGCCACTCTCTGATCGACAATACTGGCATTGATGTTCATGAATGCTCCCGTCCCCTACAGCCCGAAGGCCGCCAGGCTCCGGGGATCCCGGCTCCATCCGGGCGTGGCTTTGACCGCGAGCTCCAGGTAGACGCGACAGCCGAGCAGCCGCTCCAGGTCCTCCCGGGCGGCGCTGCCGATCTCCTTGAGCGCCGCGCCGCGCTTGCCGATGAGGATCGGCTTGTGGGCTTCCCGTTCGGTGTGGATGGTGGCGGCGATGACTACGAGGGCGCCGTCGTTCTTCTCTTCGAAGCGCTGCACCGAGACCGCCGTTCCGTAGGGTATTTCCTGCCGGGTGCGCAGAAAGACCTTCTCCCGGACGATCTCCGCGGCGATGAAGCGTTCCGTCTGGTCGGTCAGCTCATCCTCCGGAAAATACCGCGGCCCGGCGGGCAGCCGATCGAGGATCCCCTCCACCAGCAGCGGCACGTTCTCTCCGGTGCGCGCGCTGATGGGCACGATCTCCCGCTCCGGCAGCAACTCCGCCAGCCGCGCGATGACCGGAAGCAGCCGCCCCTTGGCCACCACGTCGATCTTGTTCAGCGCGATCATCAGCGGGTGACGGCTGCCGGCCAGGATCCCGGCGATGTCCTCGTCGTCCCCGCGGATGCCGCCCCGGGCATCCACTACCCACACGACCGCCTCCACGTCGCCCAGGGAACGCTTGGCCACGTCCACCATGCGCCGGTTCAGCAGCGAACGGGCGCGGTGGATGCCCGGCGTGTCCAACAACAACATCTGACCCCGCGGCACCGTCTTGATGCCCATGATGCGGTTGCGCGTGGTCTGCGGCCGGGGCGAGACGATGGCGATCTTCTCCCCCAGGAGCTGGTTCAGCAGCGTGGACTTGCCGACGTTGGGACGCCCCAGGATCGCGACGAATCCCGATCGGAAATCCGCCGGCACGGGCGCATCACCGTGCGCCTCTGACATGGCCTCGTTTTCGCCCATCGGGCCATTATGGCACGGGTGGAGGGCAACGCAAGGTGAAGGAAGGGCGGGCGTCACCGTGCCCGGCGCACGTGCAGGAAGGCGCGCAACGCCAGGTCCAGCAGGAAGACGCCCAAGCCGGCGGCGGCCAACGCCCACCAGATGCCCCGCACCGACCCGGCGGCTTCGGGATCGGCGGTGAAGAGCCGCCCGATGTCCTCCGTCAACGTGTCCCGCCGTAGCACCTTGCCGCCGGTCTCCCGGGCCAGGCGCTCCAGCAATTCGTGGTTGGCGTCCATCTCGCGGTACTCCTGCGAGAACGGCACGATGAACGGGACGGTGAAGGCGACGGCGTCCACCGCGGCGGACGCGGGGACAGCGCCGGCGACGAGGGCCGACGCAGCGGAACCCATGGGCAGGCCGGGGACCCCGACAGCGGGATGCTGGACGGTGAGCAGGTTGATGCCCCGGCTGGGGGTGGCGAAGCGGGTCTGGTAGCGGCCCGGCGCCACCTGCCGGAAGGTCTCCTCCTGCAGGGTCTCGTCCGCGCGGGTCAGCAATCCCTGGAGCTTCAGGTGGTTCACGGGCCTTCCCGAGGCCGAGAACATGTCCACCACCGCGCTCATGGACTCGCCCTCGCGCACGAAGTCCGTGCGCAGCCGGTGGTCGGAGACGTTCCTCACCGCCAGCCGGGCCATCTGCGCGGACCATCTGGAGAACGCCGGCCACTGCACCCAGTGGCGCCCCCAGCGGCCCGAGACATCCGAGGTGAAGGCGTACACCTGGCCCAGGCCGTAGCGCCAGGAAACCAGCAGCGGGTCCTCGCCGACACGCAAATGGACTTCCGCGCCGGGCTTCACGTGGGTCAGGACGTAGCCCAGAATTTGCGGCAGGGGCTGCTCCGTCAGCCCGCGCATGGGCCCCGAAACCCCCAGTGCCACCGGCGTCACGACCTTCTCCACCAGCAGGTCCCGCGAGATGAGCAGCGTCTCGGTGGTGAAGATCTGCGGGATCGTGCGCGGGTCCACGGTGGCGTAGCTGCGCCCCTGGCCGCCCTGGGCGAGCCGCGTCATGAGCCGCCGGTCGGCGTCGCCGCCGATGGAGACCGTCGAGACCGTGATGCGGTCCCCGGCCATGCGGGTCACCTGTTCCACCAGGTCCGCCTTTTCGGTGAGCCCGTCGGACAGCACCAGCACGTGCTTGATGGCGGCCTCCTCGGCGGCGAGGGCGCGATGGCCTTCCACCATGGCCTTGAGGAGGTCGGTGCCGCCGTCGGAGGTGAGCGCCGCGACGTCCTCGGCGATGCTCTCGCCGCCCCCGGCCTGGCGGAACGGCACCGCCCACTCCCAGTTGGAGTCGAACGCCAGGATGCCCACCTCGTCGGTGGGGTTGAGAAGCTCGGCCGACGCCATGGTGGCGGCCTTGGCCAGGTCCAACTTGGTGGTGCCGAAGGGGCCGCCGCCCATGCTGCCGGATTTGTCCACCACGAAGAGCAGCGCCACGTGGGGCAGCTCCATGCGCACCGGCGGACGCATCTCCACCGGCAGCGTCTGCTCCAGCGGCGTGCGGTAGTAGCCGCCGGCGCCGTAGCTGCGGGTGCCGCCGAGCACGATGAGCCCGCCGCCGAGATCGCGCACGAAGCGCTCGATGCGCTCCATCTTCACCTGCGAGAGCTGGTAGGCGGGGACGTTGTCCAGCACCAGCAGGTCGAAGCCCGACAGCTCGGGCAGGGTGAGGTTGGCCCGCGCCGGGGTCTTCTCCACCACCTCGTAACCCTGGACCTGGAGCGCCTCGGCCATCAAGCGCCGCGCCGCGTCCGGGCCGTGCAGGTAGAGGATGCGGGAGGGTCCCTTGACGCTGACGATGCCCTGCAGGAGGTTGTTCTCGGCCAGCACGTCCGTGTCGGCCTCCACCATCAGCTCATAGGTGTGGGTGCCGCGCTGATCCACGCTGTCGGTGAAGCTGAGCCAGTTGGCACCAGGGGCCAGCTCCCTGCGCGTGGAGCGGATCACGCGCCCGTCGCGCAGCAGGGAGATGTCCGCGGACGACGCCCCCGCGCTGGTGAGGGCGGCCTTGATCTCGAAGGTCTCGCCGCTGTCCACCACCGAGGGAACGGAGAACTCGGACAGGTAGACCTCGTTCCGGCCCTCCGCCAGGCTCACAGGATACGGCCACACGGCCACCCCGTGGGAACGCAGCATAGGGAGCACCCGTTCCACCGAGCCGCGGTTCTCGTTGGCGTCGGAGATGAGCACGATGCGGCTCTCGCGCCCCTCGCTCAACTCCCCCAGGGCGCCTTGAATGGCCGCCGCCAGGTCGGTGGCGTCGCGTTCGGGCGGGGGCGGCAGCTCGCTCACCGGGAGCTCGTCGGTGGGCAGAAACTCCCACTGGGGGCGCCGCGCGAAGGAGAACAGGCCCAGGCGCACCTTGGGATTCACCAGGCTCTGCGCTTGCTCCAGCACCTCCGCGGCGCGCGCGCGCGCCTCCTCCCCGACGCTGTGGGAGAGGTCCACGGCCATGACCACGTCCAGCTCGGGCTCTTCCGCCAGCATGCGCGGGTTCACCAGGGCCAGCACCAGCACCGCCGCCGCGGGTATCCGCAGCCACAGCGGCAGCAGCGACCGGCGCGTGCGGCAGACCACCACGCACTCCGCCAGGAGCAGCGCCAGGGCCACCACGATCAACACCGGCCAGAGGTCGAAGCGCGTGCCTGGGGCGCTCTCGGCCGCCGGCGGCGCTGCTTCCGCGGGCTCCGCCTGGTACGACGGCCGGATGCGTGACTCCTCCTCGCTGAACAAATTCACGGCGAACTCGCCGTCCCCGCGCGTCCCGCGGAACTGGTAGAAACCCACCTCCTCGGTGTCGCCGTAGGTGCCGATGCGCTCCCGGGTTTGCACGGGGACGGTCTCGCCCGACGGGCTCACGAACACCAGTTGCTCCTCGTCCACGCCCACGTCGGCCACGAACGGCAGGCCCGCGGCCACCTGGCTGGCGGGGAACTCCCGGGACGCGGGCCGGAACCAGGAGAAGGCGTTGCGCACCAGCAACGGGAACGACACCCGGAACGGAAGGTCCGACCGGGTGAGGTCGAAGGCGAAGACCAGCGCCTTGAGGTCGCCCTTCTCCACCGCATGGATCAGCGGACCGCTCTCGGACCCCGCGAGGGTCACGCCGCCTTCCGGCACGAGGGTCAGGGCGTCGCGCACCACCAGCCCGTCGAGGCGCACGCCCGCCGTCAGCGGGTGCGCGGAATCGGCCGAGGCCAGGACCGGGCGCGCGGTCACCCCGGCCACGCGCAGGTCGAGCCCTTCCGGCACCGTGCCCATCAGGATGAAGTTGCCGCGCTCGAGGGGCGGCGCCGGCACCCGGTCGAGCATCACCACGTCGTAGGCCGCCACCTGCTCGGTGACCCGGTCCTCCGGGATGCGGTCGATGCGCGCCAGGGTCACGTGGGGGAAATAGCGCAGCAGCCGTTCCAGGTACGGATTGCCGGGCCCCACGTAGAGCACCCGCGTGGGGCGCTCGTCCGGGAAGGACAGATACGCGCGGTTGTCGGTCTGGAGGTCGTCGTCGATGGCCAGCAGGGCGGTGGCGCGCCCGCGCAGGGGCCCCGGGACACCGTAGATGAGCACCTCGCGGGCGGACGGACCGAGGGACAGCAGCGTGCGCGTGACCACGCGGTCGGCCACGGTGACCACCAGCGGCGCATTCACCGGCCGCTCGGTGAAGTTCTGCACCAGCACCATGGCCTCGTATTCGTCGGCCTCGCCGGGTACCCGGCGGAACTGGAACCCCAGGATGCCGACGTTGTCGGCGCCGCCCTCCACCCGCACCAACTCCAGATAGGATGCCGCCCACGGCAACTCATCGATGCCCTTGAAGGCGGCGTCGGTGAGCACCACCACCCGGTGCGGTCCCTGGCGCTTGAGGAAGGTGTGCGCCAGCAGCACCGCCTCCTTTACCGGCGCCTCCGCGTCGGTGGCGTGGAGCGCCGCGGCGGTCCGCCGCAGCCGCGCGCGGTCCCGCGTGAAGGGCTGCACCACCACGGGTTCGGCCGCCGCCCCGATGATCATCATGCGATCGTTGGAGCCGAGCCCGTCGATGCGCCGGAGCAACTCCTCCCGGGCGGCGTCGAAGCGCACGCCGGACGCGCCGGCGGCCTTCATGCTGGCGCTCTGGTCCATCACCACGACCCAGTCGCGGGCGCCGGTGCCCACGCCCAGGAGCGCGGGCCCCGCCAGCGCGGTGATGACCGCCAGCGCCGCCAGCAACTGCAGGATCAACGGCAGGTTGCGGTGCCAGAGCCAGCCCAGGCGGCGGCCCATGGGGCGTTCCCGCAAGACCTTCTCCAGGAGGAACAACGCGGTCACGGGAACGCGCGGTCCCCTGGGCCGCAGGCTGTTGAGCAGCAGGATGAGGGGTACCGCTCCCAGGAGGATGAAGAAGGCGGTGGGGAAGAGCCAGAGCACGGCGTTATCCGGGCCGTCTGTCCTGGGTCAGGTAACGCAGGACGAAGTCGTCGAAGGGGACGTCGCTGGTGGTGCGGCGGTAGTCCATGGCCTGGCTCTCGCAGAAACGCCGGGTGCCGTCGAAGTACGCCTCCACCTCCCTGTGGAAGCGCTCGGCCAGGTCGCCGTCGAGGAACACCCGCCGTTCCCGGTCGCTCTCCACGTCCACGAGGGACACGTCGCCGTCGGGGTCCAGGCGGTTCTCGCCCTCCCCCAAGACGTGCACCAGAAGGACGTCGTGCCGCTTCCGCGCCAGCTCCTCCAGCCCGGCGCGGCAGCCGGCGACATCCAGCAGGTCGCTGAACAGCACCACCAGCCCGGGCCGCGGATAGAGCCGGGTGAAGGTCTTCATCGACGCCTCCAGGTCGGTGCGGCCCGCGGGAGGCAGTTCCTCCAGGAAGTTGAACAGCGAGAGGATCTGGCCCCGGGTGCGCGCCGGCGGCAACTGCACCCCCACGTCCCCGGCAAAGCCCATGGCCCCCACCCGGTCGTGGGTCTTGAGGCCGATGTAGCCCAGGGCCGCGGCCACGTTCTTGGCGAACTCCAGCTTGGCGGGGTCTCCCTGGGCCATGGAAAGACTGGCGTCCAGCAGGAGATACACGGTGATCTCCTCCTCGGCCGTGAACACCTTGAGCAGCAGCCGCTCCAGGCGCCCGTAGACGTTCCAGTCCACGTAGCGCAGGTCGTCGCCGTGGCTGTACTTGCGGAAGTCCGAGAACTCGAGGCTGTATCCCTTGCGGATGGTCGGGTGCTCGCCCCGGGCCACGCCCCAGCTCAGGCGCTTGGCCACCAGGCGCAGCTTGTCCAGCCGCGCCAGGAAGTCGGGCTCGAGGAAGCGGTGCGCCTCGGCCTCGGCCATCAGGCCTGCACCTCCGGCACCCGCGCCACCACCTCGTCCAGCACCGCTTCCGGCGCGATGCCCGAGGCCTCCGCCGCCAGGTTGAGCAGCAGCCGGTGGCGCAGGCTCGGCATCAGGTCGCGGCGGATGTCCTCGAACGAGACGTTGGGACGCCCGGAGAGCAGCGCGCGCGCCTTGGCCGCCAGGATGACCGCCTGGAGGCCGCGGGGACTGGCGCCGTACTGCACGTACTGGCGCGCCAGCTCGGTGCTGTGCTCGGTCTCGGAATGGGTCGCCATCACCAGGCGCACCGCGTAGTCGCGCACCGCGGCGGCCAGCGGCACCGCCCGCACCGCCGCGCGCATCTCCAGCACGGACTCCGCCGCCAGCACCTTGGCGAGCGCCCCGGAGGCCGCGGCGGTGGTGAGGTCGGCGATGCGCGCCAAGTCGTCGTACGAGGGATAACGGACGATGAGCTTGAAGAAGAAACGGTCCACCTGCGCCTCCGGCAGCGGGTAGGTCCCCTCCATCTCGATGGGGTTCTGGGTGGCCAGGACCATGAACGGGCTGGGGATGGCGTGGAGCGTGCCGCCCGCGGTGACGCTCTGGTCCTGCATCGCCTCCAGCAGCGCCGACTGGGTCTTGGGCGTGGCCCGGTTGATCTCGTCCGCCAGCACGATGTTGGCGAACACCGGACCCGCCTCGAACACGAACACCTTGCGCCCCGAGGCGTCCTCGTTGACCACGTTGGTGCCGGTGATGTCCGCGGGCATGAGGTCGGGGGTGAACTGGATGCGCGAGAAGCTCAGGTCCATGAGTTCCCCCAGCGAGCGCACGATCAGGGTCTTGCCCAGGCCCGGCACCCCCTCCAGCAGACAGTGTCCGCCGCACACCAGCGCGATGAAGATGCCCTCGATGAGCTCCTCGTGGCCCACCACCGCCTTGTGCATCTCGCTCTTGACTTCCTCGAACGCCCGCTGGGCGTCGCGCATGCGGGTGCGCACATCCTCGGTCGTCGTTTCCTCGGTGGTTGCTTCCAGTGTCACGGTTACATCGCTTTCCGGAGCCCGTCGCGGACGCGGCACGGCACGGACTCGGGCGGACGGGATCCGCTTCCACGTCCGTGCCTTGCCGCGGCGCGGGTGCTTCCGACTAAGGTCTCCCGGTCACTCCCAGGGACAGGAAATAGTTCTTGATGGTTTCCTTGAACTCGGCGGGAATCTCGGCGGACGACAGCTCCGCCTCCACCTGCCGTTGATAGCGCACCACCACCGCCTCTTCCGTCACCGTGCTCTCGCCCGGACGCGCCTCACCGCGGAAGCCGAACCCCCGGCTCGGCCCCTGCCCCAGGAGCCCTTGCAGGTGCGTGCGCACCCGCGCCTGGAAGGCGGGGTCGTAGGGTTCCTGCCCGCCCTTGCCGGGCTCGTTGCCCGGTTGCCGCCCGGCCGGCGGCGATTCGTCCATCTCACTCTTGGGACCGCCGGGCCGCGCCGCCTCGGCGAGGGATTCGCCCGGCGCATCCCCCGGCAACAGCTCGGTGAGGAACTGCTGCGTGGACGCCATCTCGCGCCGGTCCTGCTCTTGCCGGGCCTCCCGCTCCACGCGGTCGAGGAACTCGCGAATCTCCTCCTGGCTCATCTCCGAGGAGTTCCCGGGCTGGCGGTCCAGCGACGAGAGTCCCAGGGATTCCAGCATCTCGCCCCGGCTCTTTCCCAGAGGACCGTCCATCTCCCGCGTCCGCGAGCGTTGGAGCTGCTCCCGCAGTTTCTCCAGGGCCGCGTCGGACAGCACCGGCCACTCCAGGCCCGCCTCGGTGGGCCACGAGCGGGTCATGTCCTCCAGCACCTCCACCATGGCCCCCACCGCGGCCTCGATGCCGGTCTTGTCGTCCGCGGGATCGTCGAGCTGCCTTTCGGCCATCTCGCGCAGCGCCTCGGCCATGCGCCGGCTCTCCGCCAGATCCTGCGCGCGCGCCCGCTCCTCCAGCTCCCGGGCGTGTTCCCGCAGCGTCTCGGCCATGCGCGACACGGCCGACACCGCCTCGGGAGCACCTCCCGGCGGCAGCCACAGCCCCGCCCCCGCCAGCACCACCAGGAACGCGCCGGCCCAGGCGTGCCAGGAGCGCCGGCGCGGCAGCAGCGGCGGCACGGCCACCCGTGCCAGCTTCTCGGCCGCTTCCTCCACCACCAGCTCTTCCTCCGGACGGCGGCCTCCTTCCGCCCGCTCGCGGGAACGGGACAGGATGTCCCACGCCGTCAGCACCCGCTCCCTGAGCTCCAGGCGATCGTCCACCCGCTTGAGCGAGCCCAGGAACGCGCGCTCGCGCCACGGGCGCAACAGGAACACCGCCGCGGCCGCCGCGGCGAAGACCGCCGGCGCAAGCCACAACAGGGCGGCGTCCACCGCCATGAGCGCGCGCGCCGCCACCACCGCCGCGGCCGCCAGCGCCGCGTAGAAGAGGCTCTCCCACAACAGGCGCTCGCGCCGCTTGCGCCGCTCCCACCGGCGCAGTTCGGCGAGCTTGTCGCGCAGCAGGGATTCGGGTTCGGTCAATTGTAACCTCTCTGCACTCGCCTGAGCCCCCAGGCCAGGAGCGCCAGCGCCGCCGCGAACACCACGCCCTGGAAGCTCCAGTGAATCAGCGAAGGGGTCCACAACACACCCCAGCGCACCGGCGCGGCCACGATCTCCAGGGTGCCGAGATGATAGAGCAGAAACGCCACCGGGTTCAACGTCTGGGCCCATGCGCCGAAGGCGCCGGAGATCAGGAAGAAGCAGACGAAGATCCAGCGGATGAAGACCCGGCGAGTATCCGCCTTGCGCTCCCAGAAAGCCAGCCCCACGAGGCCCCAGATGCCGTAGCCCACGGCGTAGAGGAACAGCATGGGCACGGTGGAGGCCATGTCCATCAAGGGAGCGCGCGCGACGGCCCCCGACCACACCAGCAGCGGCGCGGCGAGGAGCAGCAGGATCAGCGAATGGACCAGCAGAATGGACAGCAGGCCGCACGCCACCGTGGTGATGCTCAGCCGTTCCTCATCGAGCCAATGGCGCAGCGGCGAGAAGCGCCAGGCCAGGAACTCCAGCCCGGCGAAGCGCAGGGTCAGGTAGACGATGAGCAGCAGCGAGGCCACCGTGGAAAACTTGAACAGGAAGGCGGGGCCGATCCAGAAGCGGGCCTCCCCGGAGGGGAGCACGAGCGCCAGAAGCTGCAGCGCCCCCAGGATGACCAGGTAGAACAGGTACGTGACGTAGGCCTGCCCGTCCACCCAGTACACCGTCACGGCCTCGCGAAACACCGGATTGCTCCAGGGCCTCACAGGTCCTCCTCCTCGGCTCCCACGGGGAGGGCGACGCGAAAGATCTTGAAGTGATGCGCCGAGACCCGCGCGTCGTCCACCTGGAGCGCCGGTTCGTCGCCGCCGATCCAGCCGATCACGAAGGCCGCCTTGGGGTCGTCGGCCTCGCCGTCCGGGAACACCGAGTAGCGCAGCAGGAGCCCCCGCGCTTCGTCGTCGAAACTCACGTCGCGCGGTTGACTCTCGTCCTCCCCTTCGCCTTTCGGCACCGCGGAACCCTCCCGCCGCAGCACGCCGCCGGGCGGCACGTCGCCGAGCTTGTAGCCGCGTCCACCCACCACGAGCCAGCAATCCGTGAACGTGCCGGAGCCGCGGTTGGCGATGCCGATCCGGTAGGTATCCGCGGTGTGCTGCCAGTCGATGCCCACCGGCGAGGGCTCCAGGGAGCGCAGCTTGAACAGCGCCGAGTTCCATTCCGTGAGCGGGACATGGACCCGTCCGTGGGGGCGCCCCTGCCGCAGCACGAGCGACGCCCCCACGTCATCCCGGCTGGGCGACGGCACGAGATCGAACTGGCTCCACCCGTCCCTGAGGCTGAAGGAGAAGTCCTTGTGCCGGGTGGCGAACAGGCCCACGTTGGCATGCACCGGTGCCACGTCGGACCACGGACTGCCGTCCACTACGGTCGACGAGATCAGGATGCCGTCGGGCACGTGGCCGCCCCGATCGAAGTACCAGTAGCCGCCCAACGCCGATGCCGCCACCAATGCCGCGGGCACCAGCGCGAGCCGGTAGCCGGCGGGAGCGCCGTTCTTCCAGTAGCGGAACCACAGCAGCAGCGAGCCGATGTAGAGCGCCAGCGCCAGCAGCAGCGTCAGCACCGGAGAGCGCAGACTGGAAAAGCCGAAGTCCTGGAGCAGGACGGTGAACACCTCCCGATTCCACGCGCTCCACGGGTCCGTACCCCTCGCCGGCGGTTTCCCCAGCACCTCGCCGAAGAGCGCCGGAAGGCCCGTCCAGTCCGACACGGGCGGACGGCCCACGTCCAGCGCCAGGTAGACCACCCGGCCGGCGCCGTGATCCCGCCGCACCAGGATGGGCGTGCCCCGTTCTTCCAGGAGCACCGTGCTGCCGGCACCCACTACCGTATCCTGAACGAGAAGGTCCGCGAGCGTGCCGCCGAACTGCTCGGACAGCTCGGGCAGCGCGTCCACGCGTTTTACCCCGCGGACCGCCACCGGGAGCAGCGGCGCGGTGGCGCGGTCACGGTACAGGGCGAAATGCGCCCCGCCCAACACCGCCAGGGTTCCGCCCGACGAAAGCCACCGTTCCAGCGCGGCGCGCTGACGGCGCGACATGCCGCGCAGGGACTGCTCGTAGAGCACGATGCTCCACACCCCGCCGTAGGCGCGGGCTTCCTCGGGCAGATCGCTCAAAGGCAGGGACACGACGGGAACGGGGGTCTCGTAGGGAAGGGGAATCGCCGGGGCGACGTTGCTCCGGGTCAGCAGCAGCACCAGCGGCTGACCGGTGAAGCGCCCGCGGAGCGTGACGGCGGTCTCGTGACTCTGTCCGCCGCCCGTGAAGCGCAGTACCAGCGGCTGCGCCACCGTGTCCGGGTCGACGGTGACGAACAGGACCTTGCGGGCGTGGGCGGATAGGAAGAGGTCGCGCTGCTGGATGAAGGAGTAGGGTTCCATCCCGCGGGTGGGACCGCCGCGGGCCTCCACCACCTCCAGCACGCCGCGCACCGCCGCGCCGGAGTTCACCAATTCGATGCGCACCGGCAACGGTTCGCCCAGACGAAAAATGCCGCCGAACCCCGGCTCGGCACGAATCGAGACCTGGGCCTGCGCGGGAACGGCGAGGAGCAGCGCCAAGGCCGCGAGGCCGGCGGCACAACTCCCTACAAACGCGAACCTATTCGATGAAGGAGACGTCCAGGACCTCGAAGTTCCGCACGCCCGCGGGCGTGCGCACCTCCACCAGGTCGCCCACGCGCCGTCCGATCAGCGACCGCGCCACCGGAGACCCCAGGGAGATCCTTCCCTCCCTGGGCTCGGACTCGTGCTCGCCCACGATCTGGTAGACGACGTCCTCATCGGTGTCGTCGTCCACCAGCTTGACGGTGGCGCCGAACACGATCTTGTCGCCGGAAAGCTTGGAAATGTCGATCACCTGCGCGCGCACGATCTTGTCCTCAAGTTCGCGGATCTGGACGTCGAGCAGGGACTGGCGGTCCTTGGCGGCGTGATACTCGGCGTTCTCCGACAGGTCGCCGTGGGCGCGGGCCTCCTCGATGTCGCGGACGTTCTTGGGACGTTCAACCGACTTGAGGCGCTGGAGATCCTCCAGCAATTGCTGATGTCCACGCGGCGTCATGGGCACGGAGCCGTTGTCATCTGCCATCTGACTGCACCTCTGAAGAATGTTGTTCTGATAAAGCTTTCTCTGAAAAAGCTCCGGGCGAGCCGAGGAACCTCCGCCCGCCCGTGGATTTCAGCCAACCGTGGCGGAACCTCAGGACACCCGCGGCGGATTCGGCCACGCGCGCTTGCCGGATCCGAAGACGTGACAGGCGGTGCCGTGCCCGCCGTGGGCAAACTCCAGCTCCGGCTCCACCTCGGTGCAGATCTGCTCGCGGAACGGACAGCGCGGGTGAAAGTTGCAGCCCGTAGGCGGATTGACGGGGCTGGGCACGTCGCCCTCCAGCACCATGCGGTCCTTCTTGGGGTTGGGATCCGGCATGGGCACCGCGGACAGCAGCGCGCGCGTGTAGGGATGGCGCGCGTCCTTGTAGATGGCGTCGCTGGGCGCGATCTCCACCACCTTGCCCAGGTACATGATCGCCACCCGATGGCTCACGTGCTCCACCACCCGGAGGTCGTGGGAGATGAAGAAGAACGTGAGGCTCATGCTCTCCTGCAACTCCTGCAGGAGGTTGATGATCTGGGCCTGGATGGACACGTCCAGCGACGACACCGGCTCGTCGGCGACGATGAACTTGGGCGACACCGCCAGGGCCCGGGCGATGCCGATGCGTTGCCGCTGGCCGCCGCTGAACTCGTGCGGATAGCGGTCGTAGTGGTCCTCCCGCAACCCCACCTTGGCGAGCAGCCCCATCACGTGTTCCCTGCGGCCGCTGCCGGTGGCCATCTTGTGGATCTTGAGGCCCTCGCCGATGATCTCGCCCACGCGCATGCGCGGGTTGAGGGAGGCGTAGGGGTCCTGGAAGATGATCTGCATGCGCCGGCGCAGGTCGCGCATCTCCGCGTTGGAGACCCGCATGATGTCCTTGTTCTCGAACAGGATCTCGCCCTCGGTGGGCTCGATCAGGCGCAGGATCGTGCGCCCCAGCGTCGACTTGCCGCAGCCGGACTCTCCCACCACGCCGAGAGTCTCACCGTCCTCCACCGTGAGGCTGACGCCGTCCACGGCCTTGACGTCCCCCTTGCGCCGGGAGAGCAATCCGTCCGCCACCGGGAAGTACTTCTTGAGGTTCCTGATTTCCAGCAAGCTCATGGGATTTCACGTCCTGTCGCGGGCGTTGCGCCGGCCTTCCGGTTCAGTTGGTCCGGTAGCAAGCCACCCACTGGTTGCGCCCTTTCTCCTCGAGCACGGGCTCGTGCTCGGCGCAGATCCCCGACGCCTTGAAGCAGCGGTCGCGGAAGCGGCATCCGCTGGGGAGGTCCAGCGGGCTCGGCACGACCCCGGGAATGGCGTCCAGGCGGCGCTTGCTGGCGCTGCTGGGCAGCGAGTTCAGCAGCCCGATGGTGTACGGATGCTGCGGCTTGCTGAAGATCACCTCGGGCTTGGCGCGCTCGACCATGCGGCCGGCGTACATGATGGCTACCTCGTCGGCCTGCTCCGCCACCACGCCGAGGTCGTGGGTAATCAGCAGCAGCGCCATGCCGAGCTCGTCTTGCAACTCGCCCATCAGGTCCAGGATCTGCGCCTGGATGGTGACGTCCAGCGCGGTGGTGGGCTCGTCGGCGATGAGCAGGCTGGGGTTGCACGACAGCGCCATGGCGATCATCACGCGCTGGCGCATGCCGCCGCTCATCTGGTGCGGGTAGTCGTTGACTCGCGAGGAGGGGTCGGCGATCTTCACCAGCCGTAGCATCTCCACGGCCTTCTCGCGCGCCTCCCGCTTGTTCACCTTCTGGTGCAGGCGGATGGCCTCCATGATCTGGTCGCCGACGGTGAACACCGGGTTCAGCGAGGTCATGGGCTCCTGAAACACCATGGAGATCTCGTTGCCGCGGATCTGCCGCATCTTCTCGTCCGACAGCTTGAGGAGATCGCTCCCGCGGTAAAGGACCTCACCCTCGGCCACTCTACCGGGCGGGGACGGAATCAAGCGCATGATGGAGAGCGCCGTGACGCTCTTGCCACAGCCCGACTCGCCCACGAGCCCCAGCGTCTTGCCCGCCTCGATGGTGAGATTCAGCCCGTCCACCGCCGGGAACTCACCGTCCGTGGTGACGAAGGAAGTGTGGAGATTCTTGATTTCGAGCAGTGTCGCCATATCGCGCAGCCGCCGCCCTCCCCCACCGGCCCAACCGATTCGTAAGCGCGCACTGTACCAAAAAACGGCGGGGGTGCAAACGACTTTGCGGGTCTCCGCGGCTGTCCGTTCTCACACCCCACGCACCCTGGGTGCCCTGAGCGAGACGTCCCCGGCCCGGTGCAGCGGGCGATTTCCTTAATTGCAGCAATCCGTTAGGCCCTACAGGTCTCTCGCCGCAGGCTCCCGCGCCGGGCATCGGTCTCCCGTTCCGATCAGCAGCCAACGGGAGACAGATCCATCTCCGAAAACAACAACATCCGACGCCCGACCATCGCACAGATGAACGACCAGGTATTCGTCAGTGGCACGCCGCACCCCGTGTATCGTTGCTTCAATCATCAAACCGCTGCCTCATGCGGCCATGCCGAGCTGCCGTCGGACTTCGCCGGTGCCGACGAATTGAGACAGCAGGCGGTAGTTCTGCTGTTCGTATCGGACCCTGCCCGCGACAATCGCCGGGTGAATTTCGAGCGCATTGGCCAGATTCATGACGGCCATGGGCGTCGGATG
>JAPOPM010000141.1 GCA_026712905.1 Deltaproteobacteria bacterium | reverse complement strand
CCCGGCGACCCCTGTCAGGTTGCGCTGCATAGGACCGCTCTCTGCCACGTGTCCGATGCGGCGCGGACACCCGGGCGTTCGCTCACGTCAGGTGGTTTCACGTTGGTTGAAGGTGTCGAAGTGAAAAAAGAGGGCCGGCGTTCCGCGCCGGCCCTCTTTGCGTAGGGGGCCCCTCTACTTGAGGATGCCCTTCTCCTTCAGGTACTTCTCCATGCCGGGGTGCCGCGGCGCGCCCACGTCGTTGGTGGCGTTGGCCACCTTGACGCGCTCGAAGGCTTTCACGGCTCCGGCGAAGTCGCCCAGGTTGTCGTAGACGGTCTTCGTGAGCTTGTAGACGCGCTCCTCCGGAACGTCCTCATTCGTAATGATGAGCAGGAAGGTCTGAACGGTGTTCACGTCGTTCTTCTGGTCGTAGTTCTTCTTGTCCAACGTGAAGGGGCCGACGCCGGGATTGGCCGTGTTCATCTTCGCAATGTCTTCCTTGGAGAAGGAGAGAATGCGGATCGGCGCGTGCGCCGCCAACTGCACGATGGGCGCGTAGTTCTCCTCGCCGGGGCCGAGGTACGCGTCGATGTGGTTGTCCTTCATCTGGGCCACGGCGTCGTTGAAGCCGAGGTAGTTGACCTTGGAGAAATCCTCGTACTTGATGCCGAGGGCACCGAGCATCTGCTGGTTCAGCGCCTGAAACGAGAACCGCTTGGGCATGACGTTGACTCTCTTGCCCTTGAGCTGCTCGTACGACGTGACATCGGATTTCGCCCATACCAGCCAGAACAGGTAATTTGGGTAAAGCACCGCGGCCACGCGCACCTTCTTGGCCTGCGCCTCCTTGCCCTTGAACATCTTCGCCCCCTTGAGGGCTTCCTGAATG
The DNA here is from genome assembly GCA_026712905.1 of Deltaproteobacteria bacterium. Lineage (NCBI taxonomy): Bacteria > Pseudomonadati > Myxococcota > Myxococcia > Deltaproteobacteria bacterium. Next base: position 8,711 of record JAPOPM010000141.1, on the reverse strand, counting down.
CTCGTTGCGCTGGAGAGACCGAAGCTCAACTTGCCGGCCATGACGTTCAGCAGGTTGGACGTGCCACCGCCGATTTCCACCGTCACCTGGTCGCCGTAGTTCTTGTCGGCCAGCCGCTGCAACACGGTCCCGATGGGATACCAGGAGCCGCCCGGCTTCGACGCACCAAACTTGTAGCTCTCCGCCAGGGCCGCCGGCGCGAGCGTCGCGACAAAGAGCGCGACCAACGAAACTACCAGGAACCTCTGTAATCGACTCATCGTGAACTCCTTTCGCTGCTCTTCCGGCACGCCGTGCGGGCGCGGGGGCCGCGCTCGATCTGCCTCCCGGCTCCGGCCAGGGGAAGCGCATTGTCATTCTCGGCGCCGGCATCTCCGGCATGACCGCCGCCTACGAGTTGACCAAGGCCGGTTACCGCTGCACGATCCTGGAGGCCACCGGACGCGCCGGCGGGCGCAACCTCACGGTGCGCGGCGGCGACGTCATCGAGGAGACCGGCGGCCGGCAGCGGGTGGACTTCGACCGCGGCGACCACCTGTACGCGAACCTTGGCCCGGCGCGCATTCCCTACCACCATCGAACGCTGCTGGGTTACTGCAAGGAGTTCGGCGTCGAGCTGGAAGTCTTCACCAACGACAACCGCGCGGCCCTCTTCCACAACCGGGAGCGCTTCGACGGCAAGCCCGTGGCGGGCCGCCGGGTCATCACCGACACCCGCGGCTACATCGCCGAACTGCTCGTCAAGGCGGTGAACGCCGGCTCCCTGGACAGCGAGCTGACGGGAGAGGACAAGGAGCGCATCCTGGAAATGCTGGTCCAGTACGGCGGCCTCGATCCGGACCGGCTGTACAAGGGTTCCAGCCGCGGCGGCTATCGCGGCGAGCAGCTCCACGCGGGCCTCAAGGCCGGAGAGGTGAACTCCCCCCTCGACCTGAGCGAACTCCTCAACGCGGACTTCTGGCAGTACAAGCTCCACTTCAGCCAGTTCCTCGACCAGAACCCGACGCTGTTCCAGGCCGCCGGCGGCATGGACGCCATCACCAAGGCCTTCGAGCAACGCGTCGGTCCGCTCATTCGCTACAACAGCCCCGTCAAGGAAATTCGCAAGACGCCAGCGGGGGTCCGCGTGATGACCGAACGGGAAGCCGTCGACGCCGACTTCGCCGTCTGCACGGTGCCCGCGCCCGTGCTGAAGGACATCCCCAACGACTTTTCCGCGGAGACCCGCGCGGTCATCGAATCGATCAAGTTCGTGTCCGCGGTGAAGGTGGCCTTCCAGAGCCGCCGCTTCTGGGAGGAGGACCACGCCATCTACGGCGGGACCTCGTGGACCGACCAGGACATCACCCAGATCTGGTACCCGCCCTACGGCTATCAGCGGGACAAGGGGATTCTCGTCGGCGCCTACATCTGGGACGAAGAGCCCGGACTGCGCTTCAGCGCCCTGAGCCCGGCGGAGCGGCTGCGCGCCGCCGCCGCCGAAGGCGAACGCATCCATCCCGGTTATACGGCCGAGATGGAGGCCGGGGTCAGCCGAGCCTGGCTCAACGCGCCGTTCCAGAAGGGCGGCTGGCCCGGGGAACGCCACGCCTCACCCGAGGCCCTTCAGAAGCCCGACGGGGCCATCCACTTCGCCGGCGATCAAGTCACGGGTCTTCCCGGATGGCAGGAGGGCGCCGTCCTCGGGGCGCACCTCGCGGTGAATGCGATCCACGAACGGGTTACGGCGCGGTGACGCGGGCGGGCGCATTCTTGACAACCCTGGGGTAATCGTCTAGGCAGCCCAAAGAAAGTCATCTGCGCTATCAATCCGGGCACCCATAAGGCACCCTCCAATCCTATGAAACCCGCACCCTTCGAATATTATTGTCCGGAAACCCTGGACGAGGCGGCCGGCTTGCTCAACGAGCACGGCGACGACGGCAAGGTCCTGGCGGGCGGCCAGAGCCTCATGCCGCTCATGAGCCTGCGGCTGGCGCGCCCCTCCGTGATCGTGGACCTGAACCGGGTATCCGGCCTCGACGGCATCGGCGCCAACGGCGACGGCGGCCTCCACATCGGCGCGCTGACGCGCCAGCGGGCACTGGAACGGGACGCCGACTTCCCCGCGCGGAACCCGCTGCTGGCGGCCGCGGTACCGCTGATCGGCCACTTCCAGATCCGCAACCGCGGCACCGTGGGCGGCAGCCTCGTGCACGCCGATCCGGCGTCGGAACTGCCGGCTGTGACCGTGGCCCTGGGCGCCGACTTCGTCCTCACCAGCGCCGGCGGCGAACGGGTGGTGAGCGCGGACGACTTCTACCTGGGCTACATGGCCACCGCCATCGAGGCCAACGAGGTGCTCACCGAGATCCGCGTACCCGCGTGGAAGGCGGGACGCCTGTGGGGCATCGACGAGGTATCCCGGCGCAAGGGCGACTTCGCCATGGTAGGCGTGGCGCTGTGGGCGGACATGGACGGCGCCAACTGCGCGGACGCCCGCATCATCCTTTTCGGCGTCGGCGGCCGGCCCGTCCGGGTAGAGAAGGCCGAGCAGCGGCTCCAGGGAGCCACCCTGGACGACGCCACCCTCAAGGAAGTCGAGCGCATCGTCTTCGAGGAGCTGGACCCCGACTCCGACATCCACGCATCGGCACTCTACCGCAAGGAAGTGGGCGGCGTGCTCACCCGGCGCGCGCTGCGCGCGGCGGCGGCCAGGGACACGGAGGGCGGCGCATGAGCACCAAGAGCATCCTCAACCTGACGGTGAACGGCAAGGCGTACGAGAAGCTCGTGGAAGTGCGCATGACGCTGGCGGATTTCCTGCGCAACGAGCTGGACCTCACCGGCACGCACCTGGGGTGCGAGCACGGCGTATGCGGCGCGTGCACGGTGATCATGGACGGCGAGGCGGTGCGCTCCTGCCTGCTGCTGGCGGTGCAGGCGGAGGGCGCGACCCTGGAGACCGTCGAGGGGCTGGCGGACGGCGACCAACTGCACCCGCTGCAGGCGGCGTTCCAGGACCGGCACGCGCTCCAGTGCGGCTTCTGCACCCCCGGTTTCCTCATGACCGCCACCGCGTTCCTGAAAGAGAACCCCAAGCCCACGGAAGCCGAAATCCGCGAGGCCATCTCCGGCAACATCTGCCGCTGCACCGGCTACCAGCCCATCATCGAAGCCATCGGACAGGCGGCCCCGGAGGTAGGCGGCAAACCCCGCGAGTGAGGCGAAATGACGCCGTCGCCCGAAAACGTCATTCCCGCGAAGCTGGTTGTGGCAAAACTCCACTTGGCCACGAACCGGCACCGCCACCCTGAAGAGTCATTCCCGCGAAAGCGGGAATCCAGGAGGGGTGGCGCGCGGAATGACGTCTTTCGGGGAGCGGTAGAATAGCATCGGCGCATTTCCCTGAACGGAGCATTCGACCATGGCGGAAACATACATCGGCGCTCCCATCAAGCGGCGCGAGGACATCCGGTTCATCACCGGCGCGGGCACCTACGTGGACGACATCAAGCTGCCCCACATGGTCCACGCCGCCATCCTGCGCAGCCCCCACGCCCACGCCCGCATCCGCGACATCGACACCAGCCGGGCCGAGGCCATGCCCGGGGTGGTCTTGGTGTTCACGCTGAAGGACATCGGCGAGCTGGACGCCACCGTCCCCATCCGCATGTACAAGATCCCGGGACTGGACAAGTACCTGCAGCCGTCGCTGGCGCGGGAGGTGGTGCGCTACGTGGGCGAGCCCGTGGCCGTGGCGGTGGCGGAGAGCCGCTACCTCGCCGAGGATGCGCTGGACGCCATCGACGTGGACTACGAGGTGCTCCAGGAGGTCATGGACGTGCGCGCGGCCATGGAGGACAAGGTGCTGGTGCACGAACACAACGGCACCAACCTGGCCGGCGTGCACCACGTCTCCATCGGCGACGCCGACAAGGCCTTCGCCGAGGCCGACTACACCCGCCGGGAGGAGTTCCGCGTCCACCGCTTCACCGGCAACCCCATGGAGACCCGCGGCATCGTCGCCCACTTCGACCGCGGCAGGGGCGAGCTCAGGGTCTACGGCGCCACCAAGCTGCCGCACCTGAACCGCCAGACCATCGCCGCCTTCCTGCAACTGCCCGAGCACAAGTGCCACTTCGAGGAGAACGACGTGGGCGGCGGCTTCGGCATCCGCGGCGAACTGTACCCGGAGGACTTCCTGATCCCCTTCGCCACCATGCGCCTCGGCGCTCCCGTGAAATGGATCGAGGACCGGCGCGAGCACCTGCTGGCGGCCAACCATTCGCGGCAGGTCACCTGCGAGCTGGAGATCGCCGCGCGCAAGGACGGCACGCTGCTGGCGATCCGGGCGCAGATATACGGCGACATGGGCGCCTACGTGCGCACCCACGGCGGCCTGGTACCCTGCTCCACCGGCGCGCTCCTGACCGGCCCCTACCGCATCCCCAACTACCAGGCCAAGATCCACTGCGTCATGACCAACAAGACCGGCCTCGGCACGCTGCGCGCCCCCGGCCGGGTGGAGTCGTGCTTCTACCGCGAGCGCATGCTCGACATGATGGCGCGGGATCTGGACCTGGATCCGGTGGAGCTGCGGCGCAAGAACCTGGTCACGCCCGAGGAGATCCCTTACGAGATCGGCTTCACCCGGCCCAGTGCCCACCCCACGATCCTCGACAGCGGCGACTACGCCAGCGCCCTGCGGCAGGCGCTGGAGCGTTTCGAATACGACGAGATGAAGGGCATCCGGGGACTCCAGGAAGACGGCCGCTACCACGGCGTGGGCCTGTCGTACTTCGTCAAGAACACCGGCGGGCTCGAGCCCTACGAGGGCGCGCGCATGGTGGTGGGCGAAGGCGGCGGCGTCAGCGTGTTCCTGAGCATCGCCCAGCTCGGCCAAGGGCACGAGACCGCCATGGCACAGATCTGCGGCGACGCCCTGGGCGTTCCCATGGACGCCATCTCGGTGTTCCACGGCAACACGGACCTCTCGCCCTTCGGCTGGGGCACCTTCGCCAGCCGCGGCACGGTCATGGCGGGCAACGCCGTGCACCTCACCGCGCTGCAACTCAAGGACAAGATCCTGGAGGCGGCGGCACGCCACCTGGACGCGGACGCGGGTAGTCTGTCGCTGGAGGACGGCAACATCATCCGGACGGGCACCGAGGCCCCGGCGCTGCCTCTCGGCGAACTGGTGACGCACATGCGCGAGTCCATCACTCCCGAACAGGGCGTCCCCGAGCTCGAAGCCACCGCCTACTACAACTCCAACAACATCACCCACACCTACGGCGTGCATCTGGCCCACGTGGCCGTGGACCCCGAGACCGGCATGCTGGAGGTGCTCAAGTACCTGGTGGTGGAAGACGTGGGCCGGGTGGTCAACCCGCTCATGGTGCGCGGCCAGACCGTCGGCGCCGCCGTGCAGGGCATCGGCGGCGTAGTGCTGGAAGAGCTCGTGTACGGCGAAGGCGGCCAGCTCCTCACCACCACGTTCCTGGACTACCTGCTGCCCACCAGCACCGACGTCCCGCCCATCGACGACCTGGTGCTGGAAGAAGCCCCCTCACCCTACAACCCCCTCGGCGTCAAGGGCGCCGGCGAAGGCGGCATCGTCGGCACCGCCGGCGCCCTGGGCAACGCCGTCAGCAACGCCCTCGGCATCGAAGTCAAGGACCTCCCCCTCAGCCCCGACCGCATCCGCGGATGGCTCCGCGCACGCGACGACGGCTAGCGCTTTCGCCGCTGCCACCCCGAAGAGTCATTCCCGCGAAAGCGGGAATCCAGGGGCGGTGGTGAGGCACTACAGCGGCGCTTCCCGGCCCCACCACCCCTGGATTCCCGCTTTCGCGGGAATGACTCTTCGGGGGACGGTAGCCTCGGGAGTTTTGACACAGCCTGTCACGCGGGAATGACCGATTCGTGTGGCGTTACCACTTCACTTTTCCCCGTCCCTCAACGCCCGCCACACCCGCTCCGGCGTCAGCGGCAGGTCGCGGATGCGCACGCCGGTGGCCCGGGCCAGGGCGCTGACCACCGAGGGGGCCACGGAGAAGATGCCGCCCTCGCCCATGCCGCGGCTGCCGTAGGGGCCGATGCCGTCGCGGTTCTCCACCAGATACGTGTGATACTCGGCCGGCAGGTCCTTGAACTTGGGCACGCGGTAGTCGACGAGGTTGGGGTTCAGCAACTGGTGGTCGTCGTGCACCATCTGCTCCATGAAGGTGTGACCGATGCCCATCATCGCCGCGCCCTCCTCCTGCCCGATGCAATGCTGGGGATGGATGGCCTTGCCGACGTCGGCCACGGAGACGTAGCTGGCCAGCTTCAGCGCGCCCGTGTCGCGGTCGATGTCCAGCTCGGCGACTCCCATGCCCACTTCCCAGAGCACCGGGGTCTTCCAGCCCACCATCTCCGGCCCCATGGTGCCGCGCCCGACGATCTCGCCGGCAACCGCGCCGAAGCGGCAGGCGAGGGCGTCGGTGAAGGACATCTCCCGCTCGCCGGCAACGAGCCGGCCCTCCGACAACGTCACCTTTCCGGCCGTCACACCGAACGACTTGGCGGCGATGGCGCGCAACTGCCGCTTGAGGTCCCGGGCGGCGGCCAGCACCGCCCGGCCCATGACCGTGGTGGAGCGGCTGGCGCCGGTGGAGTGGTCGTAGGGCGTGACGGTGGTATCCACGGGAACGGGCCGGACCCGCTCACGCGGCAGCGCCAGCTCTTCGGCGACGATCTGGGTGAACGTCGTCTTGACCCCCTGCCCCATCTCGGTGCTGCCGGCCAATATCGAGACATGGCCGTCCGCGCCCAGGCGCACGAGCGCCACCGACACCGGCAACACACCGCCGGCGTTGGTGGAGCCGCAGGCCATCCCCAGCGGCGCCCTCCGGTCACGGGCGCGGCGCCGCCAGCGGGACCTCGATACAAGCCGCTTGAGGCTCGAATGCAGGTGCACGTCCACGGGCCGCAGCTTTGGCTGCAGGACCTCGCCGCGCTGGAGCAGGTTCCTGTCCCGCAGCTCCACCGGATCCATGCCCAGAGCCGCCGCGATCTCGTCCATCTGCGACTCGCACGCGAAGATGGTCTGGGGCGCGGCCACCGAGCGGAACGAGCCGGCGGAGCCGGCGTTGGTGTGCACCGAGTACACGTCGCTCCTGAGATGGGGGATCCGGTAGGGTCCCAGCACCCGGGTGGCCGCGAGCTGCGCCACCATGCGCGTGTTCTCGGTGAACGCGCCGGTGTCGAGACGGATCTCCGCCTGCCGCGCCACCAGGGTGCCGTCGTTCATCACTCCGGTCCTGAGCTTCACGGCGGCGCCGTGCCGGCGCACAGTGACCATCGCCTCCGGCACCGACAGGCACAGCCGCACCGGACGGCCCGCCTTGCGCGAGAGCAGCACCACCAGGGGCTCGAACTTGCTGTAGGACTTGCCGCCGAAGCCGCCGCCCAGGAAGGAGACCTGCAGCCGCACCTGGGAGCGGGTGACGCCGAAGATGCGCGCGATGTCGCCCTGCACGAGAAACGGGTGCTGCGCCGACGACCACAGGTCGATGCTGTCGGCACCCCAACGGGCCACCGCGCCGTGGGGCTCCATGCTGTAGTGGTAGACGCTGGGGAACGTATAGCGGCCCTCGAAGACCCGGTCCGAGGCCGCGAAACCCTGCTCGACGTCGCCCTGCCCCACCCGCTCGTGGGCGCACACGTTGCCGGGTGCATCGTCGTGGATCAGCGGCGCCCCCGGCGCCAGCGCGGCATCCACGCCCAGCGCCGCCGGCAGCTCCTCGTAGTCCACGTCGATCAAGGCGAGCGCCGCCTCCGCGATGTGTTCGTCGTCCGCCGCCACCGCCGCCACGGGCTCGCCGACGTAACGCACCTTCTCCAGGGCCACCACCGGGCGGCCGTTGTAGAAGGGGTCGAGGCCGGAGAGGTCCTTCGCGGTCACCACCGCGCGGACGCCGCCCAGGGCCTCCGCCCGCGACGCGTCGATGGCCCGGATGCGCGCGTGCGGCAACGGGCTTCGCAGGATCCGGCCCTCAAGCATTCCGGGCAGCACGATGTCTCCGGTGTACTTGGCGCGCCCTGTCACCTTGTCGAAGCCGTCCACCCGCGGCACATTCCGGCCCACGTGCTGGAACCTTGATCGCGGCATGCTGCTCGTTGTCCTCCGGTCCTCAAACTAGTGTGATGTCTGGTTAATCCGCACAATAATATGCGGAGGATTTTTCGTTGTCGGCAAGGCGCGATGACTTGTAGGGGCGACCTGCGGTCGCCCCCAGTGGCGGGCACCACGCGAGGAAGAGTAACGCAGCCGACGGCGAAAAAGACCCATATATCGTATATTGATCTCACCTGATTTCTCACCATTTACTCGGGTAGCGGACAAGCGCTGTCATGTCAAGTCCCGTCACGACAGTGCTGCAATAACTCTCTATATTACAGTGCCTTATAGTGGTTTCCGAATGACTCATGCTCCTGTGCCGTTCGGACAAGCCACGCCAGATGATGACAGCCCACACTCCAGGCTGCGATTCCAGTGGGTTGCGTTTCGATTACGGTCCTGATAGCATTTTCTCCGGTTTCGGGGGCCGGGTAGGAGGGGTCGTCACCGAGCCCCTCCCCCCACAGATCCGAGCGTGCGCGATTGACGCACTCGGTTCCTCATCTGACAGGTTCGCTCATTAAACGTTGCCATGAGCGCGTGAACGTGACGTACGGCAGAGGAT
>JAPOPM010000140.1 GCA_026712905.1 Deltaproteobacteria bacterium | reverse complement strand
TTGATGTCATGGCCGACTCCCCAAGTTTCCTTCATTGGCTCCCCGGCAAGCGTTACCGGACCCTTATCTTGCTATGGTTTCGAAAAGGGAATTGCAAGAACCGGTCGCCGAAAAAATCAAGAACTCCACCGCAGAATACGGCAAACATACTATACGGCCATCAGGCCACACGGTGAACACACGCGGTGTGTGTATAAGGTTTCTTGGCGTTTGTCTTAGGGTCTTCAATCTCTTCACGGTCAATGGTTTTTGTACAGGGATACTGTGGAGATGGAAGGGGCGGGACGGCCGCGAGGCGGGCTTGGCAGCGGAAACGCCGCGCCATGCAGATCCGTGAGAGCATGGAAGGGATCGACACCAAACATCCGTTGTGACGGCCGCCGCGCTGTTGCGGTGGGTTGAGTGCAACGCATAGGAACGGAGGACCGGGATGCAGACCTTATTCAAACGAGTCCAGGCGGTCATATTCGTGGCCGCCGTTACAGCGAGCTTCACCATCTCCAGCCCGCCCGCCAAAGCGGATCTCCTGACCGACATCAAGAAACGCGGCGAGTTCGTTGTCGGAACCGAGGCTCGGTTCCCGCCATTCGAGTTCGTCAAGGACGGCAAGATCGTCGGCTACTCGACGGACATCATGGCGCGCGTCATGAAGGCGTTGCCGGGAGTAAAGCTGACGCGGCTCGATCTTCCCTGGCAGGGCATTCTTCCCGGCTTGGCGGCGGCCAAATTCGACTATGTCGTCACGTCCGTGACCGTCACCAGGGAGCGCTACGAGAAGTACGCGCTGAGCCTGCCGATCGCGGACGCAACCATGGCGCTCGTGAAACGCAAGGGCGACGACGCGATCAAGGAGCCCGAGGACATCGCCGGCCACGTGGTCGGCTCGCAGGCCGGCTCGGCGCAACTTCAGGCCCTTCAGGCTTTCGCCAAGAGGCTCTCGGGCGCGGGCACGGGTGTCAAGGGGATCAAGACATACGTGGATTTCAACGAGGCCTTCGCCGATCTGGCGGCGGGACGGATCAGCGCCGTTTGCAACAGCCTTCCGAACCTGCTCGAGCTCGTTCGCACGCGGCCGGATAGGTTCGAGCTGGTGCTGCCGACATTCGGCCCCAAGAAGTACTTCAGTTGGGCCGGGCGCAAGGACGTCAAGAGCGCTTCGCTGGTGGCCTTCATGAACAGCCAGCTGGCTGCGCTCAACAAGTCAGGGGTGCTGACGGAGCTGCAAAAGAAGTGGTTCGGCGGGCCCATGGATTTGCCGTCCGACACGCTGCCGGTGCCGGCCGACTAGGGGACCCGCGAGGTCAGCGACCGTGCTGATCCTGCAGGCGGTTGAGAAGCCGGGGTGTTTACGGCTAAGCGTGGCGGCGATTGACGGGTCTCGGCGGTGGATTTTCTAGGCGTCACCGCGAACCACTACGACGCTTTCTTCGTCGGCGCGTCGATGACCGCCGGGATCTCGGCGGTTTCCATCGCCGCCGGCATGGTCCTGGGGCTGTGGCTCAGTTTCGGTCTGATCTCGCGGAACCGGCTGATCCGGCGGGCCTCGGTGGTCTACCGAAGCGTTTGGCGGGGCACGCCCATCCTGGTGCAACTCCTGATCGTCTTCTACCTGCTGCCGACCATCGGGCTGGACGTG
>JAPOPM010000139.1 GCA_026712905.1 Deltaproteobacteria bacterium | reverse complement strand
GTTGCCGCTCGCCATGCAAGACTCGCTTCCGGCTGGCTGGCTACGCCTTTGCCGGGCGGGTGTCGAACCCGCTGGATCGCTACGAAAGGTTTCAGCTCATGGCATCCTCCTTTCCAGGACTTCGCCTGGCGCAATATTCGTTCGGCCAGCGCTTCGTCGTTTGCCATTTTCGTGTCCTCGGTGGCAGGACTGCCGCCCGGAGCAGTGGCCCTGCTACGGCATGACCATGCCGCCGTTGACGTGCAGGGTAGCACCGGTTACGTAGTCGCTCTCGTCGCTGGCGAGGAAGAAGACGCCGTCGGCGATCTCCTCGGGCATGGCCGCGCGCCCCATGGGCAGAGTGCCGGACAGCGCGGCCCACTCGTCCGCGTCGTACTTGCCGCGGACGCGCTGGGTGCCGGTGAGGCCGGGGGCGATGGTGTTCACGCGAATGCCGTGGGGTGCCAGTTCCGTGGCCAGGGACTTGGAAAAAGCGATGATGGCGGCCTTGGAGGCGGCGTAGTGGGTGCGCTCCGCGCCACCGGTGACGCCGAAGTTGGAGGCTGTATTGACGATGGTCCCCTGCCCCGCCCGCTTCATGGGCGCGATCACCGCTTGAGAGCACAGGAAGGTGGTCTTGAGGTTCAGGTCGAGGCACTCCTTCCACTGCGCGGGGCTGACATCGTGGACGGCACCCTTGTGGAAGGTGCCACCGGCGAGGTTCACGAGGACATCGATGCGACCGCAGGCGGAGAGGATTTTCTCGAACGCCGCCGTCACCTCCGCCTTTCGGGTCAGGTCCGCCTCGAAGAACCGCCCCTCTACCGGTTTGTCTTCGAGGAGAGCCAACGTCGCCGCTCCGGTGTCGGCGTCCCGGTCCAGGATCACCGGATGGTAGCCCTCTTCACTGAAGCGCAGCACCGTGGCTCGGCCGATACCGCTGGCACCGCCGGTCACGACAACCACCTTGGATTCCATCATGTCCTCATCCCTATTCTCAAGTCCCGCTGTTCCCGACCCTACTGCATGATCGCGCCGCCGTTGACCACCAAGGTCTGCCCGGTGACGAACCGGCCCCGGTCGCTGGCGAGGAAGACCGCCGCCTTGGCCATGTCGCGCGGCTGCCCGATGCGGCCGAGGGGAATCCTGGCGGCGCTGGCGTAGAGCTCCTCTTCCGTGCGGTGGCCGCGGGGCTGCGCGGTGTCGGACACTCCGGGGCAGATGCAGTTGACGGCGATGCCGGCGGGCGCCAGCTCCAGGGCGAGGCTCTTGGTGAAGCCGATGATGCCGCCCTTGGAGGCCGCGTAATGCGCGCCGTTGTCCGCCCCCTGGAGTCCCCGGCCGGAGGTGATGCTGATGATGCGCCCGCTCCGCTGTTCCAGCATGTGCGGCGTCACGGCGCGGCTGCACAGGAACGTCCCGAACAGGTTGGTGCCGATGACCCGCTCCCACTCGTCCTCGGCCATGTCCGCCACCGTGCTGGTGGGGTAGATGCCGGCGTTGTTCACCAGGATGTCGACCCTGCCGAAACGGTTCAGGCAGGCCTCCACCATGGCGTCGACGGAAGCGTCGTGGGACACGTCGGTGGCGTGGGCGAGAGCGATTCCCCCGCCCTCCTCGATCCGGCGTTGCACCGCGGCGGCGGTGTCTTCCCGCAATTCCGCCACCAAGACGCTCGCGCCCTCTTCCGCCATGGCCACGGCGATGGCCTCGCCGATCCCCTGCCCGCCTCCGGTGACAATGGCCGTCCGGCCTTCGAGTCTGCGCATGGGAATGCTATTTAGAACCTTCCACCCGCGTTGGCAACGGTTTCCGGGAAATGCTCCGCATCAATCGCTCCTGGATTCCCGACCTCGATCGGGGTCCGGGGCGGGAATGACGGAGGAAGGAGTCTCGTCCGAGGAGAGCCCGACAACATGAACACTCAGGTCCCACTCGACATCCGCAACGTCTCCTACTCGGCCGGGCAGCGCACGATTCTCGACTCCATCGAGTGGACCGTGCACCAGGGCGAGCATTGGGTGATCCTGGGACCCAACGGCTCGGGCAAGACCACGCTGCTGAAGATGGCGTGCGGGTACCTGTGGCCGAACCAAGGGGGCACCGTTTACCGGAACGGCAGCCGGCGGGGGGATCTTCGCGAGCTGCGCAAGGGCATCGGCTGGGTCACGGTCTCCCTGGCCTCCCAGATCCCGGCACGGGAACGCGCGCTGCGGACGGTGGTGTCGGGCAAGTTCGCGCAGATCGGCCTGCTGGAGATGTCGACGGTGCGTCCCGTGGAGGAGGACTTCGCGCGTGCCGAGGGCCTCATGGAGCGCATGGGGTGCCTGAGGCTGAGGGACCAGGCGTTCGGTACGCTGTCCCAGGGAGAGCAGCAGAAGGTGCTCATCAGCCGGGCGTTGATGGCTCGCCCCTACCTCATGTTCCTGGACGAGCCGTGCGCGGGCCTGGACCCGGGAGCGCGGGAAAGCCTGCTGGCGGCGCTCCAGGAGCTGGGGCGCACCACCGACGCCACCGCGCTGGTTTACGTCACGCATCACATCGAGGAGATCCTGCCCGCCTTCGAGAACACGCTGGTGCTCAAGGGCGGCCGCGTGTTCCGGTCGGGCGAGACGGAAAAGGTCATCACCGAGACGCTGCTGCGGGAGCTCTACGAGACACCGCTGGCATTGAGGCGAAGCAACGGACGCTATTGGTCCATGGGGGCCTGAGAGGAGGCGAACTTGAAGGTTGTCACGTGGAATCTGAACTCGATCCGCGCCCGGGAGGAGCGTTTGTTGAGCTGGCTGTCACGGCAGGGCCCGGACGTGGTCTGTCTGCAGGAGACCAAGGTCACGGACGAGCAGTTCCCCCACGACGCCGTGAAGGAGCTGGGCTACCACGCCGCGGTACACGGCCAGAAGACCTACAACGGCGTGGCGATCCTGTCGCGTGAACCCCTCGACGACATCCGGATCGGGTTCGGTGACGGCGTGGACGATCCGCAGGCGCGCTGTATCTGCGGGATGATCCAGGGTGCCCGGTTCATCTCCGTCTACGTTCCCAACGGCGACAAACCCGAATCGGACAAATACGTATACAAGCAGGAATGGCTGGAGCGCCTGTTCGCCTACCTCGACAAGACTCACGCGCCGGACACCCCGCTGCTGATCTCCGGCGACTTCAACATCGCGCCGGACGTGGCCGACGTGGCCGAGCCGGACGTGTGGCGCGGCAGCGTGCTGTTCAATGCCGACATGACCGGCGTGATCACGCGGCTGCTGGACTGGGGCCTCGAAGACGTGGTCCGGAAGCACAATCCGCAGCCGGGGCTCTATTCATGGTGGGACTACCGCCAGCTCGGGTTCCCGCGCAACAAGGGGCTGCGCATCGATCACATCCTGGCCACGCCGGAACTGGCGTCGCGGACGACGTCAGCCGGCGTCGACCGGGACGAGCGGAAGGGCTCGAAGCCCTCGGATCACGCGCCGGTGATGGCGGAGCTGGACTGGCCGTAGGGTTGGGGTCGGCACGGCTCGGGGCCCCGGGCTTTCCCGGACCCCCGCGCCGCGATTGCCGGACTACTTCTGGCGCGGAACCGCCGCCCAGGCCTCGATCTCGATCAGCATGTCCTGCAGATCGATGCCGACGCCGCGCAGCAGGGTGGCGGGACGGGGATGCGCCCGCAGATCGGGCTCGTGCTCCTCGAAGAACGCGTACATCGCGTCGCGCATGTCGAACACGTCCTCACGGCGCGTGAGGAAG
>JAPOPM010000138.1 GCA_026712905.1 Deltaproteobacteria bacterium | reverse complement strand
GGGAATCCAGGGGTGGCGAGGCGGGGAAACGCCCCTGTAGTGCCCCGCCACCACCCCTGGATTCCCGCTTCCGCGGGAATGACGACTCGGGGGGGCTCTGCGTCATCAGTTTTAACGCAGCCTGGGAAGCGGGAATGACGACTCGGTGGGTTGGCGCCAATTCTTGTCCGGACGCCGCTTTGAGACAGCTCGACAAGCGGGAATGACGGTTCGATGGGCGCGGTCTGAACGGAGAATTCATGGGCACGGTCATGGGCAGGAACGGCATGGTGGCCTGCAGCCAGCGGCTGGCGTCGTTGGTGGGCGTCCAGGTGTTGGCGGAGGGGGGCAATGCGGTGGACGCGGCGGTGGCCACCGCTGCCATGCTCGGGGTGCTGGAGCCCATGTCCATCGGCATCGGCGGCGATGCCTTCGCGCTCCTTTACATCGGCGAGACCGGCGAGATGAAGGCGCTGGACGCCAGCGGCCGCTCGCCCCACGGAGTTGATGTCGCGGCCTTCCGGAAGCAGGGCCTGGACGCGGTGCCGCAGACCGGTATCCACTCGGTGACGGTGCCCGGCGCGGTGCACGGGTGGGAGACGCTTCTGGAAGTCCACGGCACGCGCCCGCTGGGGGCGCTGCTGGAGCCCGCCATCGGTTACGCCGAGGAAGGGTTCCCGGTGAGCGCTTTCACCAGTGCGGAATGGCGCGGCCTGGAGGGCAAGCTCCGGAAGAACGAGGAAGCGGCGGCGGGCTACCTGGTGGACGGGCGCGCGCCCCGGGCCGGAGAGATCTTCCGGCAACCGGACCTCGCCCGTACGCTGCGCGGCATCGCCGAGGGGGGCGCGGAATACTTCTACCGCGGCGAAGTGGCGGAGAAGCTCGTGCGCTGCTCGCACAAGCTCGGCGGCGCCTTCGACATGCGGGACATGGAGGAGCATGCCTCGGAGTGGGTGGAGCCCATCCGCGCGTCCTACCGCGGCCATGAGGTGTACCAGTTGCCGCCGGCCACCCAGGGGTTCGTGGCCCTGGAGATGCTCCGGATCCTGGAGGGCTACGACCTCGGCGCGATGGAGCACAACGGCGCCGATCATCTCCATCTCTTCATCGAAGCCAAGAAGCGTGCGTTTGCCGACCGCGAGCTTTACCTCGCGGACCGCGACAGCATGACCGTGAGCTGGTGCGACCTGGTGGCGCAACCGCGCATGGCCGCGCTGCGGCGCGGCATCTCCATGGAAACGGCGGCGGCCCGCGTGGACGCCGCGCCGGTGGCGGGAGACACCGAGTACGTCGCCGTGGCCGACGGCCGGGGCAACCGGGTGTCCTTCATCCAGAGCCTGTTCATGGGCTTCGGTTCGGGCGTGGCGGTGGAGGACACCGGCATCGTGCTGCAGAACCGCGGCCACATGTTCTGCCTGGAGGAAGGGCATCCCAACTGCCTCGGCCCGCACAAGCGTTGCAGCCACACGCTCATGCCGGGCATCGTGTGCCGGGACGGGCGCCCGGTGCTGGTGGTGGGGCTCAAGGGAGGCCACGTCCAGGCCCAGGTGCAGAGCCAGATCATCAGCAACGTGGTGGACTTCGGCATGAGCGCGCAGGAGGCGCTGGACGCACCCCGGTTCAACCATCTGTCCGGCGTGGAAGTGGCGCTGGAACCGGGTGTCGCCGCCGGCGCCGTGAACGCCTTGCAGGCGCGCGGCCACCAGGTGGTCTCCGGGGCGCCCGAAAGCTTCGGCGGCGCCCATGCCATCGCCATCGAGCCGGACACCGGGGTTCTCATGGGCGGGTCGGATCCGCGCAAGGACGGCTGTGCCATCGGGTATTGAGTTGGAACGTGTCGTGGTCCCGCCAAGCATGCGACGGCTCGCGGGACGCCACACAGGAACGGGAGGGATCGAGCATGGAAGTTCATGAGTGGCGCAAGGCCATCGGCGACATCGTGCGGGAGCATTCGGCTTCCGACGTCGTGACCCGCTACTTCGACCTCAAGCAGACGCCGTTGCGCGCCCAGGTGATCGTCCGGGAGCTGGCCCATTTCATACGCCACCGCCGGGATTGCTGGGCGCACGTGTCCGGCAACTGCCCGGTCTGGTCGGTGAAGCAGAAGATCCTGCAGCACGAGTACGGCGAGGTGATCAAGGACGAGTTCAGCGAGCACGGCCACATCACCCTGATCCTGAACCAGGGCAAGCTGGTGGGACTCGAGCCCGAGGACATCCTGAACGCCGACCCGCTTCCCACCACCCGCGCCGTGCTCTACGCCTGGGGCTGGATCACGCGCGAGAAGCCTTGGCTGGAGGGGCTGGCGGCGCTCACGGTGACCGAGTGGGCCAACGACGACCGCCTGCTGGGGGACCACGGCGGCGGCCATTCCACCCGCATGGGCCGGCGCTGGAGCGAGGACATGGGCTTCAAGATGAAGGAAATGCCCAACTTCGACGTGCACTCCCAGGCCGACGAGGAGCACAGCGACATGTTCCTGCCCGACCTCGAGAAGCACGCCACCGGACCGTTGCAGGAAGAGGCGCTAGGCGCCGTCAGGGAGTCCATGGAGCTCATGACCATCTATCGCGCCGGCGTGCTGGAGGCCATGGAGCGCATACCGGCGGACGCCTGACCACAGGGCGGCAGGGAACAGGTACGATACGATGGATGCGACGGCGGCACGGTACGACGAGATGCTGAACCAGTTGACCCGGGACGCGTTCGCCGCCCCCGAGGTCAAGGAATTCTACGATATGCGGCTGACTCCGCGCCGGGCACGGATCATCGCGCAGCAGTTCGGCCTGTTCGTGCGCGGCCGGCGCTCGGCGTGGGCCTACCTCATCGCGCGCTGTCCGCACATGGAGGTCAAGAAGGAACTGCTGGCGCACGAGACCGAGGAGATGCTCTTCGACCCGCGTTGCGGTTGCGACCACTACACCTTGTGGGTGCGGCACGGCGAGGCCGTGGGCCTCACCGCGGACGAGGTGCACCACGCGCGGCCGCTGCCCACGACCCGGGCGGCCATCGCCGGCTGGAGCTGGCTCGCCTTCAACCTGGGATGGCTCGAAGGACTCGGCGGGGTGGCGGTGCTGGAGCGCGTCAACCTCGACCCGATCATTCCCGGCGGCGCGCACCAGACCCGAGCCCAGGAGCGCTGGATGACCGACCTGGGGCTGAGCGCGGAGCAGCTACCCAACTTCAAGCTGCACCGCGAGGCCGATACCGACCACAAGGGCCAGACCATGGATCTGCTGGCCAACTATGCCACGACGGAAGTCCAGTGGGAGGGTATCCTGGACGCCGCGCGGCAGTCGCTGGAGTTCTGGCAGGTGTTCCTCGGCGGTGTCGGCCGGGCCATGGAAGCGGCCGACTGACGGCGCCGGCTCCAGCCGGGAGCATGCACGAAAGAGAAGAAGGAGGACTCATGGCACGCTTGAGGCACATCGCCATCGCCACCAAGGATCCGGACAAGACCGCGGCCTTCTACCAGAAGGTGTTCGGGCTCAAGTTCATCAAGAAGGTGCCCGACTCGCCGCGCGGCGGCGGCGTGTTCCTCTCGGACGGGCACGTCAACTTCGCGTTCCTGAAATACCCCTCCGACGAGGCCGCGGACATGGTCGGCGGCGCCGACTACGAGGGGCTCCACCACATGGGTTTCCAGGTGGACGACGTCCAGGAGGCCAACGCGAAGCTGGACGGCACCGGGGCCGAGATCCTCGGCGACGCCGTCGGCTCCCACCACAGCTTCTACTTCGAGGAGAAGGTGCGCGGTCCCAACGGCGTGATCATGGACATCTCCGCCAAGGGCTGGGACCTCGAACCGCCGGTCCCCGCTTCCGCCAAGGAGAAGGCGTGACGTTCCAGGTCATGGAACTTCTTGCCGCAGCGCATTGGCGTTGCGGATAATCCGCATCAGTTCGGCGTCGGTTGGGTTCGGGCCGGCGGCGCGGCCGGCGAGGAGGATGCGCCGGAAGCGGCGCACTCCGCCGGTGTGGCCGTCTCCGACGAGATCCGCCAGGGTGTAGGCATAGTACATGACGAGCGCGTCGTCGCCGTCCACCGCCCCGTCCCCGGTCAGATCGCCGCGGGCGTGCGCGCGCCAGGCGTTGGCGTTGCGGATAATCTGCATCAGTTCGGCGTCGGTTGGGTTCGGGCCGGCGGCGCGGCCGGCGAGGAGGATGCGCCGGAAGCGGCGCACTCCGCCGGTGTGGCCGTCTCCGACGAGATCCGCCAGGGTGTAGGCGTAGTACATGACGAGCGCGTCGTCGCCGTCCACCACACCGTCCTGGTTGACATCCGGGGAGGCCCCCGGCGGCGCCTCTTCCCCGTCGTTGTCGACGATGGTGATGGCCACGCCCGGCGGCGAGGTCACCCCATCCAGCGAGGCAGCCCCGGAGATCGTGAAACTCCGGTCCCCTTCGTGACGGTCGTTGTCCACCGCCGTCAGGGTGACCTCGCGGGTGCTTTCGGTGGCGCCGGCCTCGAAGCGCAGCACGGTGTCGCTCAGGACATAGCCCCCGGCCAGGGCCGGATCGACGGCCGCCACCGAGATCGCTACCGTGAAGGGTTCGGCCACGGGCGGCGAGACCATGCCCCGCACCGTCACCACCCCGCCGTTCTCGCTCACGGAGGGCGCGGACAACAGCAGGAGGACCCGCGGGGCGCCGTTGCTGTCGGCGATGCGGACGGTGACCGCCTCGCCGAACGGGATGCCGTCCAGCGTGCCCGTCACGATCACGGTCTCTTCGCTCTCGGCCTGTTCATCTTCCACCGCCGTGAGCTCGGCGGAAACGCTCGCCGGCTCGAAACCGTTGCCTGCCGGCAGGATCAGGCGGACCGGCGACACGGTGTAGTCCTCGCCCGCGGTCGCCGTGCCTGCAAGGCTCAGCGATACCGTTCGCGCCTCGGGGAAGGTGGCGCCGTCCCCGGTGGACACAGTCACATTCGCCACGCCGCCGTTCTCCAGGATGGTCTCCGGGTTGACCGACAACACCAACTCCGGCGGCTCGTTGGCGTCCTCGATGGTCACCGTCGCGGTGCCGATGACGTCGTCGCCGCGCAGGGCCGACACCTCGATGGTCTCCAGCGGTTCGTACACGGCGTCGTTCAGCGCACCCACGACCGTGGACACGCTGGACGGCGCCGTGCCGATGCCCGCGGGCAGGACGAGCGAAGTGGCGTCGATGGTGTAGTCGCTCTCCGGCGTGGCCGTGCCCGCCAGGGTCAGGGTGATCGTGGTCGCGCTCTCGAAGGTGGTACCGAAACCGGTGCCGATGATCACCTCGGCGGTGTCGCCGCCTTCGACCAGGGAGTCGACGGAGACGGTCAGCTCGGGCTCCGGCGTCGCGTCATCGTCGGTGAGGAGGATGGCAGGCGTTTCGGTCACGCCGATGTCGAGGTCCCGCGGCGCCGTCGAGAGCACAAGCGTCTCGGTGCCTTCCCGTATGCGGTCCTGCCGCGGCGTGAGGGTGAACGTCGCGCTGCCGCTGGTGAAGTCGGCTGGAATGGTCAGGTAGAAGTCACTCACGGCGTTGAAGTCGACGTTCGCGACCGCGCCGCTCGTGCCGCCGCCCCCCAGCACCGAAATGTCGAATTCGGCCGGCGTCCGACGCGCTCCGGCATCGAAGGTCGCGGTCACCGTCAGTTCCGTCGGACGGGCGGCCTCGGAGACCGCGGCGGGCTCCACGGTCACCGTCACCGAGTTCGAGGCTTCGTCATCGTCCTGGAGCGTCAGGAGCGCCGCTTCCGGGGCGGCAAAGCGCGGATCCGATACGGTGCCGTTGATCCGTACCTGCTTGTCAGGCGCATCCACCGGGTTGTCCACCGCCGTCAGCAAGACCGTGCCGGTGCTCTCGGTGGCGTTGGCCGTGAAGCTCAGCGTGGCGCCCGCGAGGTTGAAGTCGTCCGCCACCGCCGGGGCCACGGCCTCCGCGCTCACCGTGACGTCGAAGGCGATCTCCGAGGGCGCCACCAGCGTTGCGGTCACCTCGCTCTCGCCGCCGTTCTCCGTGATGGCCTCCGGCGTGAGTGTCAGGGTCACCGCGGGCGCCGTATCGCCGTCGGTCAGCGTCAGGGTCTGCTGGGCGCCGAAGCCGATGCCGTCGAGCAGCGCCGACACCGTCACCGTCTCGTCGCCCTCGAACACATCGTCGGGCAGCCCCGTCACCGTGGTCCTCACCCAATCGGAGCCCGCCCCCAGCGTGAGCCGGGTATCCCCGATGGTGTAGTCCCGGCCCCGAATCGCGCTGCCGCCGAGCACGAGCTCGATCTCCCGGTCGTCGCCGAAGGTCGAGTCCGTGCCCGTCCTCACCGTCACCGTGGCCGTGCCGCCGTCCTCGGCTAGGGTGTCCGGCGTCGACTCCAGGGTCAGCGTCACCGCACCCTCGTCGTCGCGGATGGTCAGGTCCACGTCCGCGGGGGCGGTCACCCCGGGCGCCGTCACCGTGCCCGACACGGTCACCGTCTTGTCGTCGCTGTCCTCGCCGTTGTCGGTCGTCCGGATGGTGAGGGCGCCGGTGCTTCGAGGCGCGCCGGCTTCGAACGACAGCGTCGTGCCGTCGAGCACGAAGTCGTCGGCGTCGGCCGGAGCCTGCGCCACCGCCGTCACCGTGACGTCGAACGCCGCCGCCGCCACCGGCGATACCTCCGCGCTCACCCGGCTCGCACTGCCTTCGACCACCGATCGTGGGGTCAGCACCAGCGTCACCTTGGGCGCGTCCTCGTCGTCGTTGATGATGACGGTCCGGGCCTCGCCGAACTCGCTGCCGTCCACCGACCCCCTGACGACGATGGTCTCGCCCGGATCGGCCTCCTCGTCGTTCGAACCGGTAATCGTCGTGTCGACGGACGAAGGCGCGTTGCCCGCGCCCGCGGGCAGCACCAGCAAGGTCGAATCGATGGTGTAGTCGCGTCCCTCGGTGGCCGTGCCGGTCAGTGCGAGCGTGATGGTTTTCGGGGTGGGGTAGGTGGAACCGGAGCCCGTAAATATCCTGACGGTGGTCGTTCCGCCGTTCTCCGCGATGCTTTCGGGCACGACCGAGAGCACCAGCTCCGGCGGCGCGTCGTTGTCAATCACCGTGATCTCCACCGAGCCCGCGATGCCCACGCCGGCGGCACGGGTGGTGCCGGACAGCCTGAGCGTCTCGGCCGGTTCGTGGATGGAGTCCTCCACGGGTGTCAGCGTGAACGTCGTCGTCGTGCTGGTCACGCCTTCCGTGATGGTCAGCACGAAGTCGTCCACCGCCGTGAAGTCCGTGCCGGCGAGCGCAGCCGCTACGCCTGCGCCGGAATCCACCGACAGCCTCACCGCCGTAGGGGTTTGCCTCGCCTCGCCGCTCAGGGTGCCGGTGACGATGATCCGTGTGACGCCTTCACCTTCGCCCACTTCGGCGTCGTCCACCGACAGCATCACCGTGGTCGCCGCGATGTCGTCGTCCGTCACCGTCAGGGTCACCGGCTCTGGGGTCCGAATGCCCGGCAGAGGGTGATTGGGAAGCTCCTGATAGGTATCGACCTTGTCGAAGCCAACCACGACGCTTGTCATGGTGACTTCGGCGTCGCCGTTCGCGATCTGGTTGTCATTCCCGTAAAGAACCGGAGTGGGACGTGTTGGGAGGTACGAGGACGATCCGGCCGGGAACTCCACATAGAAGCAATGATGCCCTGAGGGGTTACTCCTTGCGAAGCGCGCGGACACTCTGACGCGTCCGCGCTCGGGTCCCGAGTTGCACACCCTGAGCCAGAATTCCACCTCCGCCGGCGGCGAGACCGTCCCCTTGATTTGGCTCCCCCCCTGCTCGCTGGTGGAAGCCTCCGATATGGTCAGCGGCTCAAGCACCAGCACCGGCAGTGACGGCGGCTCGTCGTCATTCACGCCGATGGTGATGGGCGCGCCGATGGGGGTCTCGCCGTGGGCCGCCGACACGGTGAACGTCTGGTCCGTCAGCCCTTCGTAGTTGGGGTCGTCGATGCCCGTCACCGTGGTGGAGATGGTCGACGGTGCGAGGCCGGAGCCGGCCGGCAGCGTCAGCCGCTTCGACCCCACCCGGTAGTCGCTGCCCTCCACCGCCGTGCCTCCTTCCGCCACCGCCAGCGTCACCGTCTGCGCCTCCTCGTACGTCGAGCCCGTGCCCGTGGTGATCTCCAGCGTGGCGCTGCCTCCGTTCTCTCCGATCCGCGTCGAGGTGGTCCGGAACAGCAGGACCGGCGCGCCGTCGTCGTCGCGCACGCGTACGGTCTGGCGCGTCCCCACCGCGACGCTCGTGGCCCCGGTGCCGCGCGTGGCGTCGATGAGGATCGTCTCCTCGTCCGCCTCGTCGATGGCGTCGTTCAACGCGGTCACCGACGTGCTGATGCGGGAATGGTTCATGCCCACGCCGGCCCGCAGCGTCAGGGTTTTCGACCGGACATCGTAGTCTTCGCCTTCCACCGCCGTGCCCGCGAGCGTCAGGGTGACGTCCTGGTCGGTGGCGAACGTGCTCGTGCCGTTGTCGGTGGTCACGGTCACCGTGGCGATCTCGTTGTTCTCGACGATGGTTCCCGGCGACACTCCCACGGTCGGCACCGGGGCGGCATCGTCGTCGGTGATGCCGACGGTCTGGGCCGTGCCGACGGCGTTGGTCCCGCGGGTGCCGCTGACCACGACACTCTCACCATCGTCGTCGATGATGTCGTCCACCGCCGTGATGGTGGCGGTGACCGTTGTCACCGCCTGCCCCAGACCCGCCGGCAGGGTGAGGGTCTTGCGATCGATCGTGTAGTCGGGGCCCTCCTCCGCCGCCGTCGGCGTCCCCAACCCCTCCACCGTCAGCTCTATGGTCTGTTCGTCCGGGTAGGTGGAGCACACCGCGGGGCTGACGCAGTCGTCCCCCGTGGTCACCGTCACCGTGGTCATGCCGCCGGC